>DASYRE010000048.1 GCA_036004685.1 Candidatus Polarisedimenticolia bacterium
GATTGCCCGCGATTTCGATGAGCTTGTGAAGGACTTCAGCGGATTGGTCGCGGATTACGAGTCGCACCTTCAGGCTCAGGCGTTGAAACAAAGCTCCTTGCAACCTCTCGAGGGCTTCCAGCGATACTTGGCACGCAGAGACAGGCTTCGGAGACGCTTTTAGAGTCGCTATGGCGCGTAACCTCTGCGTGCAGCGGACGCGCGTGTGCTCAGAATGTCCTCCTGAATCTCCGGTGCTAGCAGTAGCAGATTGGCCATCTGCGTCGTCCTCGCCCTCGTGATACCGATCAACCGCGCCGCCTCCGCCCAGTCCTTCAGTTCCCCAGAACGAATCAGCCCGTCGATACGGTTGGCAAGGGCAGGCGGCTCATCATAGCCGACCTCGCACCTATTTGCTCCGCTTGACAATTGAGACTGGTAATACTACAATGCAATCTATGGCTTACCTGAGGATATTGCATAAGAGTGGCACTACGTACTACTACATTATCCGCAGCGAACGGAGAGGCAACAAGGTGCGGAGTCGGATCCTCGAGTACCTGGGCCGCGAACCGGACCCGAAGCGGCTCAAAAGGGCCATGGAGTACTGGGGCGTGAAGGAAAAGGTTCGAAAAGGGTGATGGGAAGGAAGCAGATGAAGTATCGGAGCGCGAAAAGCGGTTGGGACTTGAGGTGAGCCGGCAGATTGCCGGAGAAAAGGATGGTATGAAGCATGGCACTTTATCGGCCCGCATGGCGAACACCTGACGGAAAGCAGAGGAAGTCACCGTTCTGGCATTATGACTTCATCTACAACGGTCAGAGACATAAGGGGAGCACAGAGGAGAAGAACAAGCCGAAGGCAAGGGAAGTAGAGAGTCAGAAGCGGCAGGAGGCGAGATCAGGCGGTCTGGAACGGCAAGTCAAGCCCATCGGGTTCTCAGACTTCGCTGACAAGTACCTTGAGCTCCACGGCAACGCGAAGAGGTCTGCAGCCTTTTTCGATTTCACGCTGAGAATCCTAAAGCGTCATTTCGAGCCACGCCCGCTTACCGGGATCACACCCTTGGATTGTGCTGACTTCATGGCGAAACGCCGGACGGCGGTGAAGCCCTCGACCGCGAACGCGAGCCTGACTGTGCTCAAGCACATGTTCCGGATGGCAGAAGAATGGGGCTATCTGGCCGAAGGCGCGAACCCTGCCCGGAAACTGAAGCGGGAAAAGGTCCGGAACTCCCGGGACCGGTACGCCTCGCGCGTCGAGGCGGAAGCTCTCCTGACAAAGTGTTCGGAATGGCTCCGCCCGGTAGTGCTTGCGGCCCTACACACCGGTGGACGTCGGGGCGAGATTCTGGGGCTCTCCTGGAACGCCGTAGACTTCACGACCGGCACGCTCCGATTCCCAGACACCAAGAACGGGGACGCAAGAAAGATCCCAATGAGTTCCGTCCTGGCGGCAGTCCTTCGGTCCATGCCAAACCGGCTCAAGGGAGGACCAGTTTTTCTGTGCGGAGCCCATCCAGTTACCCAGAAAATGGTGCGCACCGCGTTCGAGGCAGCATGCAGGAAGGCGGGACTCTCTGACCCCTGCGAAACATGCGGGGGCTCGGGGAAGCTCAAGGCGGAGACTCGGGAGAAGAACTGCGGCCGATGTAACGGGGCTGGACAGGTTCCGAACTTCCGGTTCCATGACCTCCGGCACACTTGGGCTACTCACCTGGCGATGGACGGGCTACCGCTGCGAACCTTGCAGGAATTGGGGGGATGGCGCCGGCCGGAGATGGTTCAGAGATATGCTGCAGTGAGTCCTGCCAGCAAGGAACAGGCGGCCCAGGCCCTCGATCGAATCTTCCCAGTACCCCCACAAGATCCCCACCAGAAGCAGGGTCAGCAGGAGTCCGGCTCTACGGTGTAAGTTATTGGTGCCGAAGCGGGGACTCGAACCCCGAAGCCCTTGCGGGCACTAGACCCTGAATCTAGCGTGTTTGCCAATTTCACCACTTCGGCCTATCGGTCGCCGGGGCCAGTCAACCTCGGCTTGGCAAAGAGTGGCGAGCTTTTTACCCTAAACGGGCGGCGCGTGCAAGTCAGGCGCCTCCCGACTCAGAGGCGGGCCCGCTGCTCGCACGCTGACCTCCGAGACCAAGCCACGGAGCTGGGTGGCGTTCCTCATCGGATCGAATCGTTTCCCAAGGTGATGCTCAGACGAGATTCTGCATGAAAGGCGCGGGAGCTTCTCACTCGGCCTATCGAACGGCCTCTTGAAGTAGACTTAAAAGAAGAAGATTATCGAGTTGGAGTCGGAGTTCGAACGAGCGAGAACCTTTCAAAGGCATTCCCGAGGATGGCCGCGAGTCGAATCCGGAGTCCTTCTTGTCCAAAACGCGCCGGGTGAATCAGGCCGAGGATGTGCCGCCGAGCCGGCAGGAGTTGCTGGAGGCGATGGGGAAGCCCGATTTCCCGCCGGCCAGCCTGCGCGACATCGCCCGGAGGCTGAAAATCGGCAAGCAGCATCACATGGCGTTCAAGCGCCTCGTCCGGGATCTGATTTCCGAAGGGCGCCTCGAAAAAGTCGGAAAGACGCGCTACGCCGTCTCGCGTCAGGAGGAGACGGTGGAAGGGCGCGTCCAGCGCCATCCCGACGGCTTCGCCTTCGTCGTCCCCGATTCGGGGAAAGGGGATCTCTACATCCATCCGCGCAACCTCGACTCCATCTTCCACGGCGATCGCGTCAAGGCGCGCATCCTTAGAAGGCACGGTGCCGGCCGGGATGAAGGGATCATCGTGCAGGTCGTGGAGCCGGCCCGGCGCCGCGTCATGGGAGTCCTCCGGCGGGGCGCGCACGGCGACAGCGTCGAGGCCTACGATCGCGGCTATCCCGCCGGCATCCTCATCGGACCGGGCGAGCGGGGAGGCGCGCGCGACGGGCAGGTGGTCGGGGTGCAGCTGACCGATCCCCCCTCCTCCCGCCATCCCGCGCAGGGGCGCGTCGTCGAGGTCCTGGGATTTCCGGACGAGCCGGGCATGGACATCCGGACGGTCGTTCGAAAATACGACCTGCGTGAGGATTTTCCCCCGGAGGCCCTCGCCGAGGCGGAAAGCTTTCCCGAGCAGCTCTCCGAAGACGATCTGAGCCGGCGCGAGGACTTCCGCTCCCTGCCCATCGTCACGATCGACGGCGAGACGGCGATGGACTTCGACGATGCCGTCCGGGCCGAGCGCCTCGCCGGAGGGGGATACCGCCTCGAGGTCCACATCGCCGACGTCGCCCATTACGTGCGCCAGGGATCGGCTCTGGATCGGGAAGCGGCCCTGCGGGGGACCAGCGTCTATTTCCCGGGCTCGGCCATCCCGATGCTGCCGCCGCGGCTCTCCAGCGGCCTGTGCTCCCTGAATCCGGGCGTCGACCGCCTCACCTTCTCGGTGCTTCTCGACTTCGATCCGGGCGGCCAGGTCGTCGCGAGCCGCTTCGCGGAAGGGGTCATCCGAAGCGTCGAGCGCATGACCTACACCAGCGTCGCGAAGATCCTGGAGGAGGACGACCCGATCATCGCCCGGAGGTACCGGCCGCTCCTCGAGACCTTCCGCGTCATGCAGGAGCTCGCCGCGGTGCTGAACGCCCGGCGGAGGCGGCGCGGGACGATCGACTTCGACCTCCCCGAGCCGGAGATCCTCCTCGACGTCCAGGGTCAGACCCAGGGGATCGTGCCGCTGCGGCGCAACGTGGCGCACCGCCTGATCGAGGAATTCATGCTGGCGGCCAACGAAGCGGTCGCGGGCCATCTCTTCCGGCTCCGCGTTCCATCGCTCTACCGGGTCCATGAGAGGCCGGATCCCCTCAAGATCGCGCGACTCAACGAGCTGCTCTCGGCGTTCGGCCTGGCGCTGCCGGAGCCGTACGAGGCGCTGCGGCCGTCGCACTTCCAGGAGGTCCTCGAGCGTCTGGAGGGAAAGCCCGAGTTCCGCTTCCTCTCCCGATCGATGCTCCGGGCGATGAAGCTGGCGCGCTATGCCGCCGAGAACGGCATCCACTTCGGGCTCGGCACCTCCACCTACAGCCACTTCACCTCCCCGATTCGGCGTTACCCCGACCTGGTGGTTCACCGGATCCTGCGGGAGGTCCTGGGCCGCGGGCGCCCCGCGGAGGATCGGCTGGCGCGGCTGCGCGCCGAGCTGCCCGGCGTCGCGCTCCATTCCTCGCGGACCGAGAGGACGGCCGACGAGGCGGAATCGGAGGTCGTGGACCGGAAGAAGCTGGCTTACATGGCCGAGCGGCTGGGAGAAGTCTTCGACGGCTTCATCTCCTCCATCACCCCCTTCGGGTTCTTCGTCGAGATCTCGAACCTCTTCGTCGAAGGGCTGGTCCACGTCTCGTCGCTGCCGGAGGATCGCTACCACTTCGTGGAGCGCAAGCAGATCCTCAAAGGAGAGGGGACGGGCCGCACTTTCAAGATCGGAGCGCCCTTCAGGGTGCGGCTGGATCGCGTCGACGAGCCCCAGCGCCGGATCGACTTCTCGCCGGCGGAAGGAGGAGACCCGGCGCGCCGGGGCGGACGGAAGAGACGGCGATGAAGGCGAGGCGCTCGCCGCCGGCCGCCTACGAGATGCTGGACCACACGGCCGATCTGGGGATCGAGGTCCAGGGGGAGAGCCTCTCGGATCTGTTCGCGGCGGCCGGAGCGGCGCTGGCGGATTTGATGTTCGACCCCGCGAAGGTCCGCGAGAGAGGGGCCAGGACGATCCGCCTGGAGGCGCGCTCGAAGGAGGAGCTGATGGTGCGTTGGCTGAACGAGCTCCTCTATGTGCGCGAAGTGGAAGAGTTCCTCTGGCGCAGCCTGGAGGTCGAGGCGGCCGGAGAGACGCGCCTGGAAGCCGAGCTCCTCGGCGAGCCGCACGACCCGGAGGCCCACGTCTTCCGGGAAGGGTTGAAGGCGGCCACGTACCATCAGCTGCGCGTGGCGCGGGACGGTCCGCAGTGGTCGGCCCGCATCATCATCGACGTCTAAGGAGCCATGCCATGGAAGATCCGCAAGCTCTCCCCCTCCGCCGCCTCGACGAATGCCGCGTCCAGGTCGGCCCCGTCCCCGGGATGCGCGTCCCGGGAATCGTCTACGCCGACGAGGCCTTGATGGCGGACATGGTCGACGCCATGAGCCTCCAGCAGGTGGCCAACGTCGCCCACCTTCCCGGAATCGTCCAGGCGTCGCTGGCGATGCCGGACATCCATTGGGGTTACGGCTTTCCGATCGGCGGCGTGGCGGCGTTCGATCCCGACGACGGCGTCGTCTCCCCCGGCGGCGTCGGCTACGACATCAATTGAGGGGTCCGCCTGCTGCGCTCAGGTCTGAGCCGCGAATCCCTCAAGCCGAAAATCAAGGACCTCGTGCTCGAGCTCTTCCGGCGGATCCCGGCGGGAGTCGGCTCCCACCGGCACGATCTCCGCTTGGGCGAGAAGGACCTCCGGCAGGTCCTGGCCCGCGGGGCCGAATGGGCGGCCGGGCGGGGCCTCGGCTCGGCCGCCGATCTGGATCGGATCGAGGAGGGCGGGTGCCTGCCGGGCGCCCGGCCGGAGCTTTTGTCGGAGCGGGCGCTGGAGAGAGGGCGCGGGCAGCTCGGCACGCTGGGCTCGGGCAACCATTTCGTCGAAATCGGCTACGTCGCCGACGTCTACGACGAGGCGGCGGCGCGCATCCTGGGGCTCGAAGCCGATTCGGTCACGGTCATCATTCACACCGGCTCACGGGGATTGGGCTATCAGGTCTGCGATGATTTCATCTCTCTGATGATCCAGGCCTCCGCCAAGTACGGCATCGAGCTTCCCGACCGCCAGCTCTGCTGCGCCCCTCTGAAGTCGCCGGAAGGGGAGCGCTACCTCGCCGCCATGGCGGCCGCCGCGAACTTCGCGTTCGCGAACCGCCAGGTCGTCAGCGCGACGATTCGCGACGTGTTCCAGGAGGTCCTCCAGAAGAGCCCGAGGGAGACGGGACTCTCCGTCGTCTACGACGTCTGCCACAACATCGCGAAGCTCGAGGACCACGAGGTCGGGGGGCGGAAGCGGCGGCTCTGCGTCCACCGGAAGGGCGCGACCCGCGCCTTTCCTCCGGGCCATCCGGAGACCCCCGCCGCCTACCGATCGATCGGCCAGCCGGTCCTCATCCCCGGGGACATGGGCCGCTACTCCTACGTGCTGGTGGGGACCTCGAGGGCGTTCGAGGAGACTTTCGGATCGACCTGCCACGGCGCGGGCCGGATGATGAGCCGCTCCGCCGCCCGCAAAGCGGCGCGCGGCCGGCCCCTCGTCCGCGAGATGGAGGATCGGGGGATCGTGGTCCGCTCGGAGGGGAGGATGACGCTGATGGAGGAGATTCCCGAAGCCTACAAGGACGTCGCGCGGGTGGTCGACGTCTGCCGGCGGGCCGGCATCTCGAAACCGGTGGCGCGCCTGGTGCCGATGGGGGTCATCAAAGGCTAGCGTCGCGCCGGTCGGCCGCCGGATGACGCGGGCGTCAGGCGGGCGATTCGCCGAGACCGCGCACCGAGCGCGTCAGGCGGGACTTGTACCGGGCGGCGGTGTTCTTGTGCAGGACGCCTTTGCGAATCGAACGGTCGATCGCGGAGATCGTCTTGAGCAGCTCTTTCGAGGCCGCCGCGGCGTCCTTCGCTTTGAGCGTGGCTCGCAACTTCTTGATCTGGCTCCGCAGCGCGCTCGAGCGCGCCTTGTTGATGTTCCGGCGGCGCTCGTTCTTGCGGATGTTCTTCGCGGCGCTCTTCGTGTTGGCCAACTTACCTTCTCCTCTTGGATCGGTCGCGCTTCAGGGTTTGACGCCGAGCTTCTCGAGCCGATCCCTTGCCAGGGCCGCCTCTTCGCTCTTGGGATAGGACTGGACGAGGTGCTGCAGCTGGACTACGCCTTCCGGGGTGCGGTTCATCTCGAGCATGCTGAGCGCTTTCTTCAGATAAGCCGCCGGCACGCGGTCTCCCTTGGGATATTTCTGAATGACCCGGTCGTACTCCGTGATGGCCGCGTCGAAATCGCCCTGCGAGAAATAGGATTCGGCGATCCAGAACTGCGCGTTGTCGGAAAGCTCGCTGTTCGGGTAGCGCCGCAGGAAATCCTGGAACCCGGCGATGGCCAGCGGATAATTTCCCTTGGTGAAGTCGGCGTAGGCGGCGCCGAACGTGTCCTCGACCGTCCCCGCCGGCTTGGCGTCCTCCAGGCCGGTCGCCGAGCCTTCCCGCACCGGCGACGGCGCTTCCAAGTCCCCGTCGGGAGGCTGCGACGGGGCGATGCGCGGCGGCTGCGCCCGCAGCGCGAGCTCCCGCGCCGCCTGCAGATCGACGGAAAAGACGTTCATCCGCTCCTGCGCGTCATCGAGGCGCTGGCGCAGCGCCGCGAGCTGGCCTTCCAAGGAGTTGATCCTGGAATCGACGTCCGCCAGGTCGGCCGAGGCCGCTCCGGGCGCCGACCGCTTCTCCTCGAGCGCCTTGACCTCGGCCGCCAGCTGCTGGTTGCTTTTCTGAAGCTGGGCGAACTCGGCCCGCAGCGCGTCCAGATCCTGGCGCAGCTTCGGAGCTCCGGTGGCCATGCAGGCCGCCGCCGAGAGCGCCAGGATCCCCGCCAGGACGATGGGCAGCCGGAGCGCCGCCGCGCCGCCGGGCGGGCGGGCGTCGCGCCGTCGCCCGGCCGGGAAATCGCTAGCGGATGACGACAAAATCGTCCCGCCGGTTCTTCAGCCAGGCCTCTTCATTGTGGCCGGGATCGACCGGATGCTCCTCGCCGTAGCTGATCGTCTCGATGCGAGACCCGTCGATGCCGGCCTTGACCAGATAGCTCTTGGCGGCGGTGGCCCGGCGCTCGCCCAGCGCCAGGTTGTATTCGACCGTGCCGCGATCGTCGCAGTTCCCTTCGATCCGGACGCGGTACTTCGAGTTGGTCTTGAGCCACTGGGCGTTCTTGCGGAGCTGCTCGAGCGCTTCCGAGCTGAGATCCGACTTGTTGAATTCGAAATAGATCGTGCCGAGGACTTTCTGCGCGTTCAGTTTCCTGAGGGCCTCGTCCTGCTCGTCGAGGGAGGAGGGAGTCTCCGCCGTCTCCTGGAACCCGCTCTCGCTCGGAACGTCCGTGGCGGGGGCGGGCTTCTCGCCGACGCCCGGCGCCGTGGTCTGCGCGGGTTCCGGCGGCGGCTTCTTCGGGCAGCCGACCACGAGCACCATGAGGGGGAGGATCAGCAGGCTGACGAGCAGTCTGGATATCCGATTCGGCATCATTTCCCTCCACCAGAACCCATTAGTCAGATGAGCATTCCAGAAGAACCGGGACTCCTCCGGAAAGCCGCTACGGGACCTGCCGACGAATCCGAGCACTTCGAAGGGGCGGAATTATAGCACAGGGAAATCCTCGGACCTGCACCGCCCGCCCGGCGCGCTTCAGCGGGACCAATCCGGGTTGAAGCTGTTCCCGCCCCGCGTGATCCGGCGCTGGTTCTGGCCGTCGGAATCCATCTCGTAGATGTCGTAATTGCCGGCGCGATCCGACGAGAAGACGAGATGCCGGCCGTCGGGGGACCAGCGGGGATCTTCGTTGTTCCCGGGGCCGGAAGTGAGGCGGGTGCTCTTCTGGCTCGCCAGATCTCGGACGAAGATGTCGAAGTGCCCCTCGACCCGGGAGGCGTAGGCGATCCTGTCTCCCTTCGACGACCATGACGGCAGATCGTTCCAGTTCCCCTCGTAGGTCAGGCGCCGGACGTTCGTACCCTCGGCATCCATCAGATAGAGTTGCGGGGAGCCGCTGCGATCCGACACGAACACGATCTCCCGTCCGTTGGGCGACCAGCAGGGGGAGGTGTCCAAGGCGGGGTTGTTCGTCAGGCGGACGAGGCTGCCGCTGGAGACGGTGAGGATGAATATCTCGGCGTTGCCGTTCCGGCTTCCCGAGAAGGCGAGCCGCGTTCCGTCCGGCGACCAGTCGGGAGCCAGGTTCAGCTCCCCTTGTTGCGGGAAAGCCTTGCGCAGATCCCCCTTCGCGGAAAGGATGACGAGTTCGGGCCTGCCCGAGCGGTAGGAGAGAAAGGCGATCTGATTCCCGTCGGGGGACCAGGCGGGATTCAGATTCAAGCTGCCGTTGCCGGTGAGCTTCTTGATCCGATCCCCGTCATAGTCCATGACGAAGATCTCCTTCCCCTTTCCGACCTGCGAGACGAAGACGATCCGGGTATGGAAGACTCCCACCTGCCCCGTGTACTGCTTGACGATCTCGTCGGCGAGACGGTGGGCGATGTTGCTGGCCTGCTCCATATCGCCGCGGAACCGCCGGCCCATCATGAGCTGCTCCTGGCGGTTGTCGTAGAGGCGCCCGTCGACGACGAGCTTGGCGCCCTCGGAGGAGACCTTGCCGAGGACGAGAGACTCCGCGCCGACTCCGAGCCAGTCCTTGTGCATGACGCGCTTTTCCGAATACCCCGAGACGTAGGAAAGGGACTTCTTGTTCACCAGCTCGAAGTAGCCGGAGAATTCGAGATCATCCCAGAGCGTGTCCGAGACGAGCCGCGCCGCCTTTTCCAGCGGCGGCGAGGCATCGGCCCGAAAAGACGGCACGGCGATGGGAATCTTGCGGGCCGCCGATTCGGAGATCTTAATGGTCACATCGTTTTTTTGCGGAACCGCCGGGCCCGACGACGTAAGAAAAACGAAAAGCACGATGGCGCCGATCTGAAATCGTTTCAACCGAAATTCCTCCGCTGAGTGCCGCGCTTCAATCGGGCGTCACTTCGAATACGAAAACCAACCCCAAGTCGTCCTTAGTCCACTGGAACGGGAGCGGGGGCAGGGGATTGGAGGCCTGGACCGCCCGGAGCGCGGTTCGGTCCACGGCAGCATCGCCGCTGGGTTCCACGATTTCGATGTCGGCGAGGGTGCCATCTTTCAGGACGCGGAAATGGATCTTGGTGGCGAGCGTTCGATCCAGGTCGGGTCTCACCGGGCGGGCCCAATTCCGCCTCAGGATCGCGGTCATGTTCGACAGATACCAGCCGTACTGGAAGCTCGGGTCGTCCAGCATTCCCGTGCCCCCCGCCCCCCCCGGCCCCGTCGCGCCGGGAATCCCGGGGCCGCCGCCGGCGGATGCCGAGCCGCCGGTGGGAGCGGTTCCCGCCGACTTCTCATCCCCCGTTCCCTCCCGGGCCGAGCCGGTGGACTTGGCCGGCTTGGCGAGCTCGGGCGCCGTGGCCCGCGGGGTGGGCGCGGGCTTTTCCTTCTTTTCGACTTTCTCGATCTTTGGCTTGGGTGGCTCCTTCTTGGGGGCCGGCTTCGGCTTGGGAAGAGCGGCTTGCGGCTTTTCGGGGATCTTCACGGCCGGCTCCGGCCGCGCGGGGGCCCGGGCGGGGGCCGCGGCCGGGGCGCTGGACCGGGGCCCTTCCGCTGGCGGGCCCGGATCGCCCGCCGGCAGGGACACCAGGTCGACCGTGTAGACCTCGGGGAACTTGATCTTCGGCTGGAAGAACCGCGGGGCGAAAAGGATCGCCGCGAACGTCGCGGCGTGCAGGACCACCGAGAATCCACTCATCGTGATCCAGTGGCCGAGCTCGCTCCGGGGAGCGCGGACCGTCACGCGGATGGCGCTCATTTCCGGCTCCGCGGCGGCGCGGTGCCCTCGGTGACCATGCCGACCTTCTCGATGCCGGCCTTCTTGATCACGTCCATCACCGTCATGACGCGCCCGTAGGGAACCTCACGGTCCGCCCGCAGGAAGACGAAGTCGACTCCGCTCGCCTTGGAGAGCTTCTCGAGGCGCTCGCCGATCAAGTTGAGGTTGACCACCTGGTCGTTCAGGTAGATGCGCTGGTCCCGCGCGACCGTGACGACCAGGCGCTGCTCCTGCGTGTCGGTGGACGATTCGACGCGGGGGAGGCGCACGTCGACCCCGCGCTGCATCATCGGCGCGGTCACCATGAAGATGATCAGCAGGACCAGGATGACGTCGACCAGGGGGGTGACGTTGATTTCGGAAAGCGCCCCAGCGCGGCGCCGCCGGCCTCCCGAGGGGGCGCCGGAAGAAAAAGCCACGCTAGAGCCTCCTCTTGCCCGTTTCGACCGCGCCGGGGGAGGCCGCCCCTTCGAGATGCTGCTCCGCGATGGCGGTGAACCGCATGGTGAAGTCCTCCATGGCCGCGTCGATCTTCCTCAGGCGTCCCAAGAAGTAGTTGTAGCCGATCACCGCGGGAATGGCCGCGGCGAGGCCGGCGGCCGTGGTGATCAGCGCCTCGGAGATGCCGGGAGCGACCGCGCCCAGACTGGCGGAGCCCTGGATGCCGATCTTCTGGAACGCGTTCATGATTCCCCAGACGGTGCCGAAGAGGCCGACGAACGGGGTGACGCTTCCGGTCGTCGCCAGCACGGGCAGCATGGCTTCGAACCGCTCGTTCTCGGCGAGGGCGGCACGATCGAGCACGCGCCGGATCCTCTCCAGCTTCCGCGTCGTCTGAAACTCGCTGATCGGCGGGGGAGATCCGGCGTAACGGCGGTCCTCGGAGCCCAGGACCTGGGCGGTCAGCTCGCGGAACCCCGTCTTGAAAAGGGAAACCAGCGGGCTCGCCTGGTAGCGATCGCATCGATCCCGCAGATCGGCGAGACGGGAAGCCTCCATGGCCTCCAGGAACGACCGGCTCTGGGCCAGAGCCTTTCGATAGACGCGATAGCGCTCGATCATCACCGCCCAGGACAGGAAGGAGAAGCCGAGCAGGACGACGAGGACCGCCTTGGCGACCAGGCCCGAAGCCGCAATCATGTGGAGCATGTCGCCCTGGAAGCCTTGGAGGACGACCGACGCGGGCAACGCGAGGCTCGATGCGATCAAGGGTTCCCTCCGTGAAGGCGCAGGGCGAAGAATGAAGTCTTGCGGGGCGGGCGCCGACCGGGAGGAGCCCGCGCGAGGAATTTCTCGTCGACCTCCGAAAAAGTACCATAGGGGGATCCCCAAGTCAAACTCCGTGTATCTTAACGGGATAGAGGCGGCAAGGCCCTTGACTTTCGCGCCGGCCGGGTGCTACCATTCGCCCGCGATAGCCGATCCCTCCCCTGCCGCCGCGTGATGGATGATCAGATACCTCAGGATTCGTAACCTGGCCATCATCCGCGAAATCTCATTCGAAATCTCTCCGGGCTTCACGGTCATCACCGGCGAGACCGGAGCGGGCAAATCGATTCTCGTCGACTCGCTCGCCCTGCTGATGGGGGAGCGCTGCGGCGCCGATCGCATCCGCGCCGGCGAAGAATCGGCCTCGGCGGAGGCCGTGTTCGACGTTTCCCGGCAGGAAGCGCTCCGCCCCTTCCTGGAGGAGCGCGGCTGGGAGCCGGAGGAGGGGGAGATGATCCTGCGCCGCGAGATTCAATCAGGGGGCAAGAGCCGCTCCTTCGTCGGCTCGCGCCTGGCATCGCTCGCCGATCTGAAGAGTCTCGGCGAGCGCCTCGTCGACCTTCACGGTCAGCACGATCACCAGACGCTGCTCCGGACGGCGGAGCAGCTGCCGCTGCTGGACCGCTTCTGCGATCATGGCGCCGCGCTCGGGGAGATTCGGGCGCCGTGGGAGGAGATCCGACGCCTGCGGGCGCGACTCGAGACCCTCCGGCAGGATCGGCTGGAGCTCGCCCGGCGCGTGGAGATGCTGAGGTTCCAGGCGGAGGAGATCGATCGGGCGGCGGTCGTGCCCGGCGAGATCGAAAGGCTCAAGCGCGAGAGAGGGCTCGTCCGGAACCAGGAAAAGATCCGGCAGCTGGCGCTGACGGCGCTCGACCGGCTCTACGAGGGGGAAGGCGCCGCCCTGCCAGGCCTGGACGGGGCGCTTTCCTCGGCGCGGGAGCTGGCCCGGCTCGATCCGGAGATGGCGGGCGCGCTGGGGCGGGCCGAGGAGGCCCGCCCGGCGCTTGCGGAGCTCGCCCAGGCCCTGCGGGAGGCGGGGCGGGAGCGCGAGTCGGATCCCTCACGGCTGGAAGCGATTGAATCCCGCCTCGCATCGCTCGAGTCCCTCGCCCGCAAGTACGGATCGGACGAAGCCGCGATTCTCGAATTCGGAAAACGCGCCAAGGATGAGCTCGAGGAGCTGCTCTCCCCGGAAGGCTCGGAGGAGGGACTCGAAAGGAAGCTGGCGGAGGCCGCGGCCGATTTCGCGGCCCGCGCCGCCGCCCTCTCGAGCGGCCGGCGGCGCGGCGGGCGCCTCCTGGAAAAGGAGGTGAAGCGCCAGCTTTCCGAGCTGGGGATGGAGGGGACGGAGTTTCGGGTCGACTCGGAGATCACCCCCGATCCCGGCAGCCCGGTGCTGCGGGACGGCGAAGCCGTGAGATTCGATTCCGCCGGCTACGACCGCGTCGATTTCCGGATCAGCACCAACCCCGGCGAGCCGCCGCGGCCGCTGGCGCGCGTCGCCTCGGGCGGGGAGCTCTCGAGGATCATGCTCGCCGTGCATCTGGTGCTGCGCGGCGCCGCGGACGAGACGGTGCGGGTCTTCGACGAGGTGGATGCCGGAATCGGGGGACGCGTCGCCGAGGCGGTGGGGCGCAAGCTCCGGAAGCTGTCGCAGGGCGGGCAGGTCCTGTGCGTCACTCATCTTCCGCAGATTGCCTCCATGGCCGATCATCACCTCGTGGTCAGCAAGAAGGTGATTCAGGGCCGGACCGAGGTGCGTGTGGACGAGCTGGACCGGAAAGGGTCGGTGCGCGAGGTGGCCAGGATGCTCGGGGGGGAGCGCATATCGGATCTGACCCTTCGGCACGCGGAGGAGATGGTCGCCCGCGGCCGATGAAGGCGCGATTCCGGAAGGAGAGAAGGCGTTGAAGATCCTGGCGGTCTATCCCGGCTCCTTCGATCCGCTCACCAACGGCCACCTCGACATCATCATGAGGGGGAGCCGTCTTTTCCACGAGATCGTCGTGGCCATCCTGCGGAACCCGGAGAAGAAAGCGATGTTCAGCCTTCAGGAGCGGCAGCGCGTCCTGTCGCACGCCACCGCCGGCCTCGCCAACGTCAAGGTCGACAGCTTCCAGGGTCTCCTGGTTGATTACGCGCGCCGCCGGGGCGCCCGCGTCATCGTCCGGGGCCTGCGCGCCCTCTCCGATTTCGAATACGAGTATCAGATGGCGCTCATGAACCGGCGGCTCGACTCGGAAATCGAGACGGTCTTCATGATGCCGAACGAAGCCTATTCCTACCTCTCCTCCCGTCTCGTGAAGGAGGTGGTGGGGCTCGGAGGAAGCGTCTCGGGGCTCGTGCCCCCCGACGTCGAGCGCCGGCTGGGGTTAAGATTCGGCAACGGCCCCAGGACCTCCGGGAAGCGGGCGCGGCGGCCGCGGCGGGGAGGAAGACGATGAAGCTGTCCCGGCGGGTGCTCGAGCTGACTTCTTCCGCCACGTTGCAGGCGAAGGCCGATGCGGAGAAGGTGCGCCGCGAGGGAATCGACGTGGTCGACTTCGGGCCGGGCGAGCCCGACTTCCACACGCCCGAGATCATCAAGGAGGCGGCCAAGCGCGCGCTGGACGAGGACTTCACCCACTACACCGAAACCGCCGGGATCGCCGGCCTGCGGGAGGCGCTGGCGGGGCGCTACCGGCGCGACTACGGGACCGACTACCGCGCCGAAGAGGTCTTCGTGGGGTGCGGCGCGAAGAACGTCCTGTATCTGATCGCCCAGGCGGCCTTCAACCCGGGGGACCGCGTCGCCATGTTCGCGCCTCACTGGGTCTCCTTCCCGGACCAGGTCCGTCTCGCCGGGGCCGAGCCGGTGGTCCTCTCCACGCGGGAAGAGGACGACTTCATTCCCCGGTGCGCGGCGCTGGAGGCGGAGTTGAGGAAGGCCCCGATCCGGGCGCTGATTCTGAATTCTCCCTGCAATCCCACCGGGGCGGCGCTTCCCGCCGACGAGCTGGCCCGGTTCGCGGCGCTGGCGGCGCGGCACGACTTCCTCCTGATCTCGGATGAAACGTATGAATTCTTCTATTATGGGGCCGGCCGGTTCGGCTCCTTCGCCGCCCTGGCGTCCGAGGTGCGCGGCCAGCTCGTCCTGGTGAGCTCCTTCTCGAAGAGCTACGCGATGACAGGATGGCGCGTGGGCTACGCGCTCGGCCCGCAGCCGCTGATTGCCGCGATCACCAAAATCCAGTCCCACGACGCGACCCACACCGCCTCTTTCTCCATGAAGGGCGCCCTGGCGGCGCTCGACGCGCCCCGGTCGATTCTCGATTCGATGCGGGAGGAGTATCGGCGCCGGCGGGATCTCATGGTGCGGGGGCTGCGGGAAGTGGAGGGGATTGCCTGCCGGGAGCCGGCGGGGGCGTTCTACGTCTTCCCGAACGTCACCGGATTGATGTCGCGATTCGGATGCCGCGATTCCTCCCGGCTCGCCCGCGGACTGCTGCTGGGCCCCGGGATCGCGACCGTCGCCGGCTCGGCGTTCGGGTGCGACGGTCATCTGAGACTCTCCTACGCCACGTCGCCCGAGCGGATCCGCGAAGGGCTCAGGCGCCTGCGGGAGTGCCGGGAACTGCCGGCGGCGGCGACATCGGAATGAGAGCGACGCGCCGGACATCGCGCCGAGGGCCGGGAAGCGCGCGGCGCTTCGTCCTGGCATGCGCGGTCCTGGGGCTCGCCGCCCTCGGCTTCGCCGCCGCGGCACCGCGCCCCGGCCGGAACCTGGTTCTTTCGCTCGACATCTCCGACGCCATCCAGCCGATCACCGCCCAGTACGTCGTCGAGTCGCTGCGCCAGGGGGAGCGGCAGTCTTGCAGCCTCGTGATCCTGAACCTCGAGACTCCCGGTGGTTACCTCTCCAGCACCGAAGTCATCGTCAAGGCGATCACCTCCTCGAAAGTTCCAGTGGCCGTCTTCGTCTCGGGGAGCCAGGCCGCCTCGGCGGGCTTCTTCATCACGATCGCCTCCGACGTGGCGGCGATGGCGCCCGGGACCCGCTTCGGCGCCTCCCACCCCGTGACCGCCCTCGGCTCCGGCAAGGACAAGGGAAAGGAGGCCGACACGCTGAGCCAGAAGGCCGAGAACGACGCAGCGGCCTGGGTTCGCTCGCTGGCGGAGAACCGCGGACGGAACGTGTCGGCCGCAGAAGACGCCGTGAGGCTCAGCCGCTCCTTCACCGAGAAGGAGGCGCTGAAGAGCGGCCTGATCGATCTGGTGGTTCCCGACGAGGAGGCGCTCCTTCGGGCCCTTGACGGCCGGATCGTGCGCCGGTTCGACGGACGCCGCGAGACGCTCCGTCTCGAGGGCGCGAAGGTCAAGCGTCTCTCGATGTCCGGCAGGGAGAAGTTCCTCTCCTGGATCGCCAATCCCGCCATCCTGTTTTTCCTGCTCGCCCTGGGGGCCGTGGGCCTCTACGTCGAGTTCACCCATCCCGGAATGATCTTCCCCGGCGTCGTGGGGGCGGTGGCGCTCCTGTGTTTCGCCTACGCGACTTCAATCATCCCGATCAATTACGCGGGCCTTCTCCTTATCGTCCTCGGCATCGTCCTGTTCCTCCTCGAGATCAAGGTGACGAGCTACGGGATGCTCACGATCGGCGGGGCCGCCTGTCTCCTCCTCGGGGGGCTCATGCTCTTCCGGACCCGCGGCGCGGAGGGGATCGACCTGCCGCTGTGGACGGTCGGGTCCCTCAGCCTCTCGGCGGCCGTGATCATCGCGTTCCTGACCCATCGGGTGATCTGGGCCCACGGGCAGAAGGTGACCACCGGGGAGGAGGGGCTGGTGGGGGAGGAAGGGGAGGCCCTCACCGACCTCGATCCGGAAGGACGCGTGTTCGTCCACGGAGAATACTGGAGCGCGCGCAGTCGGTCGCCGATCCGCAAAGGATCCCGGGTGAAGGTCTTGGGCGTTCAGGGTATGATGCTCGACGTCGAGGAGCGTCGGGGCTGATCGCCGGCACAATAGGAGGAAGCATGGGGGGGCCGGGTTCGTTTCCGTTTCTCGTGGTGTTCGTGATCATCGCCCTTTACGTGGCGAGCTCCATCAAGATACTCAACGAATACGAGCGGGCCGTGGTGTTCCGGCTGGGGAGGCTCCATCCCACGCCGAAGGGGCCGGGGATCATCCTGGTCTTCACCTTCATCGACAAGATGATGCGCGTCTCGCTCCGGACGATCGTCCACGACGTTCCGCCGCAGGACGTGATCACCCGGGACAACGTCTCGGTCAAGGTGAACGCCGTCATCTACTACCGCGTGATCGATCCGCGGCGAGCGGTCGTGGAGGTGGAGCAATACCACTACGCCACCTCGCAGCTCGCCCAGACCACCTTGCGATCGGTGCTCGGCCAGGTCGAGCTGGACGACCTCCTCAGCCAGCGCGAAAAGCTGAACCACGAGCTGCAGACGATCCTCGACAAGCACACCGATCCCTGGGGCGTCAAGGTCTCCATGGTGGAGGTGAAGCACGTCGATCTTCCCACCGAGATGCAGCGCGCCATCGCCAAGCAGGCGGAGGCCGAGCGCGAGAAGCGCGCCAAGGTGATCCACGCCGACGGCGAGCTGGCGGCTTCCAGAGCCTTGGCGGAGGCGGCTCAGATCATCTCCGAGAATCCGACGACGCTCCAGCTCCGGTATCTGCAGACGCTCACCGAGATCGCCACGGAAAAGAACTCCACCATCGTCTTCCCGATTCCGATCGACACGCTGACCGCCCTGATGAAGCGTTGATGGACGACGCGCGCGCCGGCGAGGACAAGCGGGACCTGGAGCTCCGGCTGCTCAAGGCGGCGCTGGAGGTGAGCCGTTTCGTCGAGCCCGTGCAGACCGCCGGGGCCATCGTCACCGGCGCCATGTCGCTGGTGGGCGGCTCGGGGGGCTTCATCTACATAAGGACGCCGGAGGGAGGGGACTACCGGCTCCTGGGGTGCCACGCCGGGACCGACGACCCGCGCCGCAAGGGGCTTCTCCGCCTGCCGCTCGAAGTGGCGATGGCCGAGGCGGGGTACGCGAACGCCGATCTCGAGACGGGCCCCTGTCCCGAGGCGTTCAGCGGGTTCGATTTCGGGGAGATGATCTCGGCCTACGGAGAGGTCGCCGATTGCCGCTGCCGGCTTCTGGTGGGATGCGCCGACCGGCGCGATCCGGCCGCCCTGCGCCGGGCCTCCCACGAGGTCGCCCTGCTCCTGGGGGAGTGTCTTCCGGCCCTGGCGAACTCGCTGCGGATGGAGCGCGTGCGCGAGCTGGTGATCAAGGACGATCAGACCGACAGCTTCAACCGGCGGTACCTCGACGCCTTCCTGGTGGAAGAGGTGGAGCGCGCCCGCCGTTACGGAACGGCGCTTTCCATCATCTTCCTCGACCTCGACAATCTGAAGGAAGTCAACAGTCTCCACGGCCACGCCGCCGGCAGCCGGGCGCTCCGTCTGCTCTCGCGGCGCGTCATCGAGGCGATCCGGGGAAGCGACAAGCTGTTCCGCTACGGGGGAGACGAGTTCTGCGTCGTCCTCCCCGAGACCGACGCCGTGGGCGCGCTGGAGCTGGCCGAGCGGCTGCGGCAGACGATCGCCTCGCGCCCGTTCGAGGTGGAGGTCCGGACCGAGCTTCCCCTGACCGCGAGCTTCGGCGTCGCCTGCTTTCCGCTGCACGCCGAGTCGGCCGCCGCCCTGCTCGACGTGGCGGATCAGGCCATGGCCCGCGTCAAGATCACCGGCAAGAACTCCATCGGCGTGGGGCGCGATCGGCGCAAGGAGTCGGGAATCGGATAGGTTTTTTCTTCAACCATCGGGAGAAGAAGGACCATGCAGGATCACGAGGAGCGGGACGAGAAGCCGGATCGTGACGACAAGCAGGTGGAGTTCCAGTTGGGAGGGCGGCACCTGACCCTGGCGGTCCTGGGGCTGGCCGTTTTCGGAGCGGTTCTCTTTCTGTTGGGCCGGTGGAGCGAGCGCGTGGGCCGCCCAGCGCCGGCCGAGGCCGGCGGCGGAATCGAGGCTCCCCTCGAACCGGCCGAAGGCGAGCCGGCTCCGCGGGAGCTGACCTTCTACGAAACCCTCGGGAAGAAGGCGAGCCCCGGCTTCCAGGAGGGCGCGCGTCCCGCCGCCGGGGGGGAGCAGCCGGCGGTCCTCCCGGAATCCACCCCCGCCGCGCCGCCCGTCGCGAAGAGCTCCCGGCCGTCGCCGAAACCCGCGGAAGCGGCCCCGCCGGCGCCCGCCGGCGCGAACGAGCGCTTCCGGATCCAGGTCGCCTCGACGCGCGACGCGGCCGCCGCCCGGCAGCTGGTGGATCGGCTTCGCAAGAAGGGCTTCGCGGCGAGCCTGGAATCGGTCCAAGGAGCGGACGGCAAGACCCAGTACAAGGTGCGCATCGGCAACTACTCGGAGCGCGAGCCCGCGGAGGCGATGGCGAGCCGGATCCGGACCGAGGAGAAGGTCGGAGCCTGGATCGTCAGGGTCCAGGGCTGAGGCGCCGTCGTTGGTCGATCGGCGGATGATCGGAGAGCTCCTGGTCGAGGCGGGACTCGTGCGCCGGAGCGATCTCGAAGCCGCGCTGGAAGAGCAGCGGCTGCGCGGCGGCCGGATCTGCTACCACCTGATGCGTCTCGGAAAGGTCACGCCGGGAGCGCTCTTCCTGTTCCTTCAGGAGAACTTCGGGATCATCGCCCCCGATCTCCTGGAGATCCTGCGCAACTCGCCGGAGACCGGCCTCCTGCCGGGGCGCCTGGCCCACTTCTACCAGATGGTGCCGCTCCGCCGCGACGGCGGCGTGCTGCTTCTGGCGATGGCCCACGTGGACAATGCGAACCTCATTCCGGCCGTGGAGGAGCTGACCGGGCTCAAGGTCGAGCCGGTGATCTGTCCGCCCGGCCTCATCCGCGAGAGCCTGGCCCGCTTCTTTGAGTCCGAGGACGAACCTGGAGTCGTGCGCAGCGCGCTGGAGGACAGCGTCCTGGTGCTTTCCGATCCGGCGGACGAGATCGCCCCGGCGCCGCCCGAAACGCTGACGGAGAGCGCCTCGGGAGTGGTGTGGCTCCGGGCCTTGATCGGAGAGGCGATCCGCCGGCGAGCCCGTGAAATCCTCCTCGAGCCGCTCGAGGAGGAGTCGCGCCTCACCTTCCGCCAGCCGGAAGGCGAGGATTCGACGCGGGCCGTCTCGCGCCAGGTCCACCTGGTGCTCGCCATGGCCCTGGAAGATCTCTCCAAGATGTCGGCGCGGGGCAGGATCGTGCCCCGCGAAGGCCGTTTTCGCGTGCGGCATGGAGATCGGCACGTGGCGGTCCTGCTCACCTGGCTGCCCGGCATCCACGGAGATGCCTACCATCTGCGCATGGTCGAGGAGCGCTTGCGCAAGCAGGGTCTCGAAGAGATGCTGGAGGACTATCCGGAGGCGCGCAATGCGCTCGACCGGGCTCTGGCGGAGCGGCGCGGCCTCCTCCTCGTGGCGGCGCCCGAAGGTCATTTCCGCGAGCGCGTCGTCTCGGCCTTGGTCCAATGGATTCGCTGGCAGGCGGGAAGGACGATCTTCCTGGGCGGCCCGGACGGCTCCTCGTTTCCGGGAATCGAAGTCCGGGATCCGGGCGGGCCCGGGGCGGCGCCGCTCGTCGAGACGATCGCCTCCGCGGCGCGCGAAGGTCCCGATTTTCTCGCCGTGCTGCGAATCCAGTCGATCGAGGAAGCCGCGGCCCTGATGGACGCCGCCCGGAGCCGGATGGCGGTGGCGGGCGTGGGAGGACAGGACGCGCTCGACGTCTTCCAATGGCTTCTGCGGGGGGGACTCCTCCCGCAGATCCGCTCGGGCGGGCTTTGCGGCATCCTCGGCATGCGCATGGCCGAGCGGATCTGCGAGCATTGCCGCAGGCGTTACGACCTGCTCGAGGAATTTCCGAACTTGGTCGCGAGTCCGGCCGACGGCGGGTTCTATTTCGCCAACACCGGCTGCCGGGCCTGCCGCGGCGCCGGAGTCCTCGATCTGGAGGCGGCCTTCGAGTTCTTCCCGATGAGCGCCGCGCTCGCCGAGAGGGTCGAGGCGTCGAGTGCTCCGGAGGCGATGCGGAGGGAATGGGCCAGATCGGGGATGAAGAGTCTGTACAGATCCCTGCTGGCGCGCGCCGCGGCGGGCGAGATCGACGTTCGGGAACCGCTGAGGCTACTGATGGTCGAGGGCCGAGGCGCCGCCTGATGAGGCGGTTGTCCTGCATCCTGCTGGCCGCCGCCTCGGGAATCGTCTTCGGCCTCGCCTATCCGAAAACCGGTCTCTGGCCCCTGGCTTTCGTCGGACTCCTGCCGTTGCTCGCGGCCATGTCCCGGCCCGCGCCGCTGCCGGCCTGGGCGGCCGGGCTCGCCTGGGGCTCCGGGTTCTTCGGGTTCCTGCTTCGCTGGCTCTACGGATTCTTTCGACAATACGGACAGCTCGATCCATGGCTGAGCGTCGCGACGCTGGCGCTGCTCGTCTCCTATCTGGCTCTCTTTCCGGCGCTCTTCGCCACGCTCGGAGCTCTCCTTCTGAGGCGCCAAGGGAACTCGGCCCTGGCTCTCCTTCCGGCGCTCTGGGTGGCGCTCGAGTGGGTTCGAGGCCACGCCCTGAGCGGCTTTCCCTGGGGACTCGCGGGCTACGCCCTCGTGCCCGCTCTGCCGCTCGTTCAGATCAGCGCGCTGACGGGAGTGTACGGCCTCTCCTTCCTGGTGGTGCTGGTCAACGCGTCGATCGCCGCGTGGCTCGGACCCGCGCCGAAGCACGACGGCGCCGGCCGGCTCGCCGCCGCGACCCTGCTGATCCTGGCGGGGGTAGGGGCGTTCGGGGCGCGCGCCATGAGACTTCCGGCGGACAGCGGTCCTGAAGTGAGGGTCGGCCTGATTCAGGCCAACATCCCGCAGGATCAGAAATGGAGCTCCGGGCAGGCCGAGACGATTCTGGAGAAGCACGAGCGGCTCACCGAGGCAGCGGCCGCGCAAGGCGCCCGAATCATCCTATGGCCGGAGTCCTCCTCGCCGTTTCCTCTTTCCCGGCCGGTTTCCGAGCAGTCCGGGGTGAAGGCGGACGAGGGATACCGCCGGCGCCTCGAGTCGCTGGCGCGCCGGACCGGCGCATCGATCCTCTTCGGAACCGTCGACTACCGCGTGATCGGGGGCGAGACGAGGGCCCTGAACGCGGCGGCGCTGGTGCGGCCGGACGCGACCTGGAGCGAGACTTACGCGAAGATGCACCTCGTCCCTTTCGGGGAATACGTTCCGCTGGCGCCCGTCCTGTCCTTCGTCAACCGGCTCGCGCAGGGGGCCATCGGCGAGTTCGCGCCCGGCTCGAAGCCGGTGGTGACGCCCGCCGGCGCCCTTTCCATCGGCACCCTCATCTGCTACGAGATGATCTTTCCGGAGCTGGTTCGCCGGTTCCCGCGGCGCGGCGCGGATCTCCTGGCCAATCTCACCAACGACGCCTGGTTCGGGAAATCCTCCGGGCCCCCTCAACACCTCCAGATGAGCATCCTGCGGGCCGTGGAAAACCGGCGCTATCTCATCCGCGCCGCCAATACGGGGATCAGCGCCATCGTCGATCCCCGCGGCAAGGTGATCGCCCGCAGCCGCCTCCAGGAAACGCGGGTGATTCTCGGCGCCGTCCGCGCCGTCCGCGGCCAGACTCTCTACACCCGGGTCGGGGATCTCTTTGCGTACCTGTGTGTTATACTCGCGAGCGCCGCGCTGGTCGCGGCTTTCGCGGCAGGACGGCGGGCCCGCAAGGAGGGAAGGCTTGGCGATTGACGAGATGGTGCTCGAGGAACAGGCGCGGCGCGTCGAGGAGTTGGGCGCGCGCATGGCGGACCTTCGGAGGCATCTTTGAGCTGGAGCGCAAAGCCGGCGAGCTGAAGAAGCTGGAGGAGGAGTCGGGCTCCGCCGATTTCTGGAAGGATCAAGCGGCCGCGCAATCGGCGCTGCAGCGGCGGACGCGCCTTCAAGAGGAGATCGAGGAGGGGAAAAAGCTGATCGGCCGGATGGAGGACGCGCAGGTCCTGCTCGACCTGGCCCGCGAAGGGGAGGAGGTGGAGCAGGAGCTCCGGAGGTCGGTGGCCGATCTGGAAACGGAGATCCAGCGATCCGAAATCTCCATGATGCTCTCGGGGGAGAACGACGTCCGCAACGCCATCCTGACGATCCATCCCGGCGCGGGAGGCACCGAGTCCCAGGATTGGGCCGAGATGCTCTACCGGATGTACCTCCGGTGGGCCGAGCGCCGCGGATACCGGCTCAGGACCTTGGAATAT
Organism: Candidatus Polarisedimenticolia bacterium; assembly: GCA_036004685.1. NCBI lineage: Bacteria > Pseudomonadati > Acidobacteriota > Candidatus Polarisedimenticolia > Candidatus Polarisedimenticolia bacterium. Next base: position 23,183 of record DASYRE010000048.1, read on the forward strand.
CAGGAGGGGGAGGAGGCCGGAATCAAATCGGCCACCCTTTTCATCGAGGGGACCAACGCCTACGGCTACCTCAAGGCGGAAAGCGGCGTCCATCGCCTGGTCCGCATCTCCCCTTTCGACGCCGCCGCCCGGCGGCACACCTCCTTCGCCTCCGTCTATGTCAGCCCGGAGATCGATGACCGGATCGAGATCAAGGTGGAGGACAAGGATCTGCGCGTCGACACCTACCGCTCGAGCGGGGCGGGCGGCCAGCACGTCAACGTGACCGACTCCGCCGTGCGTCTCACCCATCTGCCCACCGGCATCGTCGTCTCCTGCCAGAACGAGCGATCCCAGCATCGCAACCGCGACGTGGCCATGAAGATCCTGCGTTCCCGGCTGTACGAGATGGAGGAGCGGGCGCGCGAGGAGAAGCGGGCGGCGGTGGAAGGCGCCAAGAAGGACATCGCCTGGGGAAGCCAAATCCGGTCCTACGTTCTCCAGCCGTACCGTCTGATCAAGGATCATCGGACCAACATCGAGATCGGCAACGTCGACCGGGTTCTCGACGGCGATCTCGACGAGCTGATCCGCGGCTACCTCTTGAAGAAAAGGGATGCCAAGGCCCCCGAGGCTTCCGCGCCGGGGACCCGCTAAGGCTGGAGCGGCGCGCCGCGCCCGCGGGCAAGGGAGTTTCAGTGCCGGAAACGGAGCTGGACCGGAGGGATCGGGAGATCCTCCGGGAGATCATCCGGAACTTCATCGAGACCGGAGAGCCGGTGGGCTCCCGGACGATCGCCAAGGTCCATCCGGAAGGTCTCTCCCCCGCCTCGATCCGGAACATCATGGCCGATCTGGAGGAGGCCGGTTACTTGATGCAGCCCCACACTTCCGCCGGCAGGGTGCCCACCGATCGGGGCTATCGGTATTACGTCGACAGCCTCCTCACCGGTATCGAGCTTCCGAGATCGGACCGCGAGAAGATCGCGGAGGTGATCCGCAAGCCGGGCAGCCTGCCCGAGGCCCTCGAGGAGATTTCCCGCCTGATTTCGCGGCTCACCCATCAGGTGGGCTTCGTCGTGTCGCCCGATCATACCCGCGCGATCCTGCGCCACCTGGAGTTCGTCTCGCTCGGACCGCACCGGATCCTGGCCATCCTCGTCGACCGGGCCGGCGTGATCCACAACCGGATCGCCCGGACTTCGGAGGACTTTTCCCAGGAAGATCTCGATCGGATCGGCCGCTATCTGGTCGCCGAATATCAGGGGAAGACCCTTCCCGAGATCCGGGAGGCTCTGCTGGCCAAGATGAAGGAGGAAAAGGCCGCGTTCGACACGCTGCTGGCCCAGGCGATCAGCCTGGGCACCCAAATCATGGAGCCCACGGACGAGGCCGGCAAACAGGTGTACATGAAGGGGACCTCCAACATCCTCAACGAGGGGAACTTTACCGATATCGACGAGATGCGGAAGATCTTCGAGACCTTCGAGGCCCGGGGCAAGATGGTCAAGATTCTCGACGAAGTCACCGATTCCGAAGGCCTTCGCATCGTCATCGGATCGGAGCATCCCGATCCCAGCCTGGCCCATCTCTCCCTCGTCGCCTCGCCTTACAAGATGGGCGATCGCCCCGCCGGCGTGCTCGGGGTTCTGGGCCCGACCCGCATGGAGTACGCCCGCGCCATCGCGCTGGTCGACTATATCTCCAAACTGCTGAGCAAAATATTGACCGCCCCTCCCTCCTGACCTATATTACGCGCGGGTTAAACGATGACTGAAAAAAGAGCGAAACGGGAGGCCAAAAACATCCCGCCGCCGCCGAACGACGACCTCCCGACGGATGAGGACGACTCCATCGAGATCCTCGAAGTCGTCGGCATGGACGAGGGGAAGGCGGAAGCGCCACCCCGCGAGGAACCGGATCCTTCCGACTCCATCCCGTACACGCGGCAGCAGCTCTACGACATGCTTCTCCGGAAGCAGGCGGAGTTCGAGAACGCGCGGAAGCGCGCCGAGCGCGACAAAGAGGAGTCCCAGCGGTGGATCTGGAAGGACCTCTTGACGCGTCTTCTCCCTATCCTCGACAATTTCCAGCGCGCGCTGGCCGAGCCGGCGGCTGACCCTCGGGACCCGTTCCGCCAGGGCGTCTCCCTCACGTTTCAGCAGATGATGGACATCCTGGGCCGCGAAGGGCTCGAGGAGATCCGCTCGGTGGGTGAGCCCTTCGACCCGCACGTCCACGAGGCGGTGGAGACCAGAGCGGTGCAAGGATTCGAGGAAGGGATCGTGCTGGAGGAGCTGCGCAAGGGGTACCGGTTCCGGGGTCAACTTCTCCGGCCCGCTCTCGTCAAAGTCTCGTCCAAGGTCGGTGGTTCGGAGGGGGGATAGCCCGGAAGAGGAGGCCGCTGAAAACCATGGGAAAAACGATCGGCATCGACCTGGGCACGACGAACTGCTGCGTGGCGGTCATGGAGGGGGGGACTCCGCAGGTCGTCCCGAACAAGGACGGCGGCCGCACCACTCCTTCGATCGTGGGATTCACCGAAAAAGGGGAGCGCCTGGTCGGTCAGATCGCCAAACGGCAGTCGATGACCAATCCGCGCAATACGATCTACGCCGTCAAGCGGCTCATCGGCAGGAAGTTCAACGCCCCGGAAGTCCAGCAGGCCCTCCGTTTCCTGCCCTACGAGATGACCGAAGCGCCGAACGGGGACGTGCGGCTGCGGGTCCGCGACCGGGACTATTCCCCGCCCGAGATCTCCGCGATGGTTCTCGCCAAGCTCAAGGATATGGCCGAAGAGTACCTCCAGGACGACATCTCCGAGGCGATCATCACCGTCCCGGCCTACTTCGACGACAGTCAGCGCCAGGCGACCAAGGATGCCGGGCGGATCGCGGGCCTGAAGGTGTCCCGCATCATCAACGAGCCCACGGCGGCCTCGCTCGCCTACCGGCTGAACGAGCAGTCCGAGAAAAAGATCGCCGTCTACGACCTCGGAGGAGGGACGTTCGACGTGTCGATCCTGCAGCTCGGAGACGGAGTCTTCGAGGTGAAGGCCACGAGCGGCGACACGTTTCTGGGCGGCGAGGACTTCGATCAGCGCATCGTTGACTGGCTGCTTTCCGAGTTCCAGAAGAAGGAGGACATCGATCTCCGCGCCGATCGTCTCGCCCTCCAGCGCCTCAAGGAGGCCGCCGAGAAGAGCAAGTGCGAGCTGTCGGTGGAGACGCGCTCCGAGATCAGCCTCCCGTTCATCGCCGCGGACGCGAAGGGCCCCAAACACCTCAATGCGGTCCTCACGCGCGAGCAATTCGAGGAGATCGTCGCCGATCTGGTGGAGCGGACCCGGAAACCCTGCCTGGAGGCGCTGAACTTGGCGGGGCTGAAGCCGGAGAACATCGACGAAGTGCTTCTCGTCGGCGGCCAGACGAGAACCCCGAAGGTGATGGAGGTGGTCCGGTCGATCTTCGGCAGGGAGCCGAGCCGCGACCGGAACCCCGAGGAGGTCGTGGGGATCGGGGCGGCCATCCAGGCCGGCATCCTCCAGGGGGAAGTGAAGGACATGGTGCTCCTGGACGTCACCCCCCTGTCGCTGGGGATCGAGACCCGCGGGGGGATGTTCACGAAGCTGATCGATCGGAACACCACCATCCCGACGAAGAAGACGAAGATCTTCACGACGGTGGTCGACAACCAGGCGAAGGTGGAGGTGAATGTCCTGCAAGGAGAGCGTGAAATCGCCTCCTACAACAAATCGCTCGGCCGGTTCGAGCTCGTCGGCATCCCTCCGGCTCCGAAGGGAGTTCCACAGGTCGAAGTGACTTTCGACATCGACTCGAACGGCATCGTGCACGTCTCGGCCCGGGACCAGGCGACGGCGCGGGAGCAGAAGATCGTCGTGACTCCCTCCGGCGGGCTTTCGGAGAAGGAGATCAGCGACATCATCGAGGACGCGAAGAAGCACTCCGAATCGGACCGGCGGAAAGCCGAGCTGAACCGCATCCAGGCACGGCTCGAGGGCCTGCTGGAATCCAATTTGAAGAGCTTCACGGAATTCGGCAGCCTGCTTGACGCCGAGAAGCAGGGGACGGTGAAGCGCATCCTGGAGAACGCCAAGAAGGCGCTCCACGGATCCTCCATCTCCGAGAGCACCAAGTGCCTGGAGAAGCTCGGGGAGGCGTCCGCGATCCTCACCGAAGTCATTCTCTACAGCCCGCCCTCGGGCGCCGCGGCGGCGGGCGGCGGAGAAAGCGAATCCGGAGGTCCGCAGCAAGGTTCTTGAAATCGGTTCACCGCCCTCCGATCCGGACGAAGCGATCGGCGGGCGAGGCATCGCAAGGCCCGGTCGCGGGGGCGGCCGGGGGGTCGGGTCGTTGGGGAGCTGCCTTCCTTGAGCAAGCGTGATTACTACGAGGTTCTCGGTGTGTCCCGGAGCGCCGGAGTCGCCGAGATCAAGAAAGCCTATCGCCAGCTGGCGATGCGCTACCATCCCGACAAGAACCCCGGGAACAAGGAAGCCGAGGACAAGTTCAAGGAGGCCGCGGAAGCCTACTCCGTCCTCTCCGATCCCGAGAAGCGCCAGAGCTACGATCGGTTCGGGCATCGGGGCGTCGCCGCCGGGGGGTTCAGCGGGTTCGACCCGGAGATCTTCGCCGATTTCGGGGACATCCTCGGGGACATGTTCGGCCTCGGCGACCTGTTCGGCGCCGGGCGCCGCGGAGGGGGCGGCTCCCGCCGCGGCGCGAATCTTCGCTACGACGCCGAGATCAGCCTGGAGGAGGCCAACCAGGGATCCGAGCAGACGATCGAGGTGCCGCGGCTGGAAACCTGCGCGGCCTGCCGGGGAAGCGGCGCGGCCGATCCGTCGTCGCTCGCGGTCTGCGATCTCTGCGGCGGCCGCGGAACGATTCATCTTCAACAAGGCTTTTTCAGCATTTCTCGGACCTGCGATCGCTGCCGCGGCGCGGGACGGATCATCGCCAAGCCCTGCGCGTCCTGCCAGGGGGCGGGAAGGCTCCGGAAGGAAAGGACGATTCGCTTCCGAATCCCGCCGGGAGTGGAGGACGGCACGCAGATGCGCATCGCCGGAGAAGGCGAGGCGGGGACGCGCGGCGCTCCAGCGGGCGACCTCTTCGTGGTCATCCACGTCGCGCCGCATCCCGTCTTCAAGCGGGACGGAAGGGATCTCTATTGCGAGCTGCCGATCACCTTCTCCCGGGCTTTTCTCGGAGGCGAGGCGAAGGTGCAAACGCTGGACGGGCCCGAGAGGATCCGCATCCCCGAGGGGGCGCAGACGGGCGCCTCGCTGCGGATGAAGGGGAAAGGGATGCGTTCCGTCAACGGCTCCGGGCGCGGGGATCTCTACGCCGTCCTCCGGGTGGTCACGCCGAAGCCTTCCCGGTCCAACAAGAAGCTGGCGGAAGTCTTCCGGCAGCTCGCGGAGATGGAGGGAGAGGAGCCCGACCTGGAGGACCGTGATTTCATGGATCGGGTCAAGGACTTCTTCGCCTAGACCCTCGGGATCGTTCACTTCCTTGCCGGTTTTCCATCATGCCATTCCGGTTCTTCGTCCCGGAAGCACGCGAAACGGGACAGATGGTCGCGGTGCGCGGGGAGGAATTCCATCATCTCCGGAAGGTCCTTCGCCTGCAGCCGGGAGACACGCTGTCGCTGTTCGACGGGCAAGGACGCGGCTTCGAGGGGCGGCTCGTCGAGATTCTGCGCGGCGAAGCGCGCGTTCGGATCGGCCGCGAGGAATCCTCTCCGGAATCGCCGCTGCCGCTGACGTTGATGGCGGCGCTGGCGAAAGGAGAGAAGTTCGACCTGGTCGTCCAGAAGGCGACCGAGCTCGGCGTGCACGCCATCCAGCCTTTCTATTCGAAGCACGCCGACGTCCGGCCGGCGGCCGATCGGGACTCCCGAAAGCCGGAGCGCTGGAGGCGGATCGCGTTGTCGGCCTGCAAGCAATCGGGCCGGACCCGGCTTCCTCTCCTGGAAGATCCGAGAGCTCTGGGGGAGATCCTCGCCCGGACCTGCCGGGGAATCGGCGTCGCCATGGACCCGGAGTCTTCGGAAGGCCTGGGACCCGAGGCTCGGGCGGCGCTCTCGGGGGCGAGCGCGGTGACCGTGGCGGTGGGGCCCGAAGGGGGATGGAGCGACGAAGAGCGGGAAGAGTTCCGCCAGGCAGGATTTCTCCGGCTTCGCCTCGGCCCGAGGACTCTTCGCACCGAGACGGCCGCCATCGTTTCGACCGCCATCCTGCAATTCGTCGCGGGGGATCTGGCGGAGGCCGCCGGCGGCGACCCTCCCGGCCGGACGGATAAAACGCTCAAAACAAAGGTGTAACTGATTGACTTCCCCGCTCGGGGGCCCTAGATTCTCCGACGCGGCCAGGGCCTCTCGGAGGAGTGGAATGGAAATCAACGATCTGCTCAAAATCGCTACAGAACGAAAGGCGTCGGACCTCCATCTGAAAGTCGGCAGCCATCCGGTGATTCGCGTGAACGGCAGGCTCATGCCCCTGGCCGAGCTGGCCCGCATGACTCAGGAAGACACGATCGCCATGGCCTTTTCCATCATGAGCGGCCGTCAGAAGCAGAAGTTCAAGGATCATTTCGAGATCGACATCGCCTATTCGGTGCCCGGCCTGGGGCGCTTCCGGGTGAACATCTTCCAGCAGCGCGGCACCGTCGGGCTGGTGCTCCGGGTCATTCCCGCCAAGATTCTGACGTTCAAAGAGCTCCTTCTGCCGCCGGTCATCGAGACGATCTCCAATGAATCGCGCGGCCTGATCCTGGTCACCGGCACGACCGGTTCCGGAAAATCGACCTGCCTGGCCGCGATGATCGACTACATCAACAGCACGCGGACCGAGCACATCATGACGGTGGAGGATCCCATCGAGTTCCTGCACCGCGACAAGAAGAGCCTCGTCAACCAGCGGGAGGTGGAGGTCGACACCAAGAGCTTCTCCGGCGCGCTGCGCTCGGCGCTGCGCCAGGACCCGGACGTGATTCTCGTGGGTGAGATGCGCGATTACGAGACGATCGAGACGGCGCTGACCGCCGCGGAGACCGGGCACCTGGTGCTCAGCACCCTGCACACCCTGGACGCCACGGAGACGGTGAACCGGATCATCTCGGTGTTCCCGCCCCATCAGCAGAAACAGATCCGCCTGCAGCTGGGGGTCGTGCTCAAGTCGGTCATCTCGATGCGGCTGCTTCCCCGCGCCGACGACCGCGGGCGCGTGCCGGCGGTGGAGGTTCTGAGGACCACCGGCTACATTCGCGACTGCATCGAGAACAAGGAGAAGACGAAGCTCATCCGGGACGCCATCGCGGCGGGCACCTCGCAGTATGGGATGCAGACGTTCGACCAATCGATCTACACTCTATACAAGCGCGAGCTGATCACCATGGAGGAAGCGCTGCGCCGGTGCACGAACCCCGAGGAGTTCAAGCTCAAGCTCCAGGGGATCGAGTCGACCGCCGACGCCGCCCGTGGGGAGATGGAGGGGACGCTCCGGAGCGCCGAGGACCGGCCCCGGGCCAATCCCGCCTTCGAGCTCTCGCGAGCCAAGTTCGGCAAGAGCTGAGTCCATCGTCCGGCGATTCCGCCTCTCCTTCCCGAAGCGGCCTGGGAAGGGGGGCGCATTTCCACGTTCAGCGATCGGAGAAGGATTCGAGATGACGGGACGCCAGGAACCCTGGAAGGGACGCGACATCCGGCAGGGATTCCTGCGCTTTTTCGAGGAGCGCGGGCACCAGGTCGTTCCCAGCTCTTCGCTCGTCCCTGCGAACGATCCGAGCCTTTTGTTCACCAACGCCGGCATGAACCAGTTCAAGGAGGTGTTCCTGGGCCGGGAGAAGCGCCCGTACCGCCGCGCCTGCTCCTCCCAGAAGTGCCTGCGCGTCTCCGGAAAGCACAACGACCTCGAGCAGGTCGGCCGCACGCCGCGTCATCACACCTTCTTCGAGATGCTGGGGAATTTCTCCTTCGGCGATTATTTCAAGTCCGAGGCCATCCCGATGGCCTGGGAGCTGATGACGAAGGTCTACGGAGTCGACCCCGCGTTCCTGTGGATCACCGTCTTTCGCGAGGACGACGAAGCCTACGGCATCTGGACCCGCGACGTGGGGCTGGCGCCGGCGCGCGTGCTTCGGATGGACGAGGCCGACAACTTCTGGTCGATGGGCGAAACGGGGCCTTGCGGGCCCTGTTCGGAGATTCACATCGACCGCGGGGAGAAGCACGGCTGCGGCCGGGCCGACTGCGGCGTCGGATGCTCGTGCGATCGCTTCATGGAGCTCTGGAATCTGGTGTTCATGGAGTTCGACCGGCAGAAGGACGGCTCCCTGCGGCCGCTGGCGGAGCGGGGCGTCGACACCGGCATGGGTCTGGAGCGCATCGCCGCGACGCTCCAGGACGTGGACTCGAACTACGACACCGATCTCCTGCGGGAGATTCTGGAGGAAGGCGCCCGTCTTCTGGGGGTGGCCCCGGGGGCGGCGCCGGGCTCCGACGTCTCCCTGCGCGTCATCGCCGACCACGTCCGGGCCGTGACGTTTTTGATTGCGGACGGCGTCGTGCCGGCCAACGACGGCCGCGGTTACGTTCTGCGGCGCATCCTGCGCCGCGCCATCCGGCACGGGCGGATGCTGGAGCGCCGCGAGCCCTTCCTGCACCGCCTGACGCAGAAGGTGGTGGATCTGAACGCCGCCGCCTATCCGGCTCTGGTGGAATCGCGCGAGTTCGTGGCGCAAGTCTGCCTGAGGGAGGAGGAGCGGTTCGCCTCGACGCTCAGCGTCGCCCTCAACCTTTTCGACGAGCTGGCGGCGAAGTTCCGGCAGAAAGGGGAGAAGCAGGTGCCCGGCGCCGAGGTGTTCCGGCTCTACGACACCTTCGGGCTTCCCCTCGATCTCATGGTGGACGAAGCCGAGAGCCTCGGCTTGAGCCTCGACCAGGCCGGCTTTGACGAGGAGATGGAGCGCCAGAAGACGCGCGCCCGGAAATCCTGGAAGGGAGGGGAGGCGGCTCCCCGGGCCTTCCGCGAGGATCTCGTTGGACTCGCTCCGACGCGGTTCGTGGGGTACGCGCAGCTGTCGGCGGACGGGTGCCGGGTTCTGGCCTTGCGCCGCGAAGGAGAGACCGTCGACGCGCTGCGGGAGCGGGAGACGGGCGAGGTGCTGCTCGACGTGTCCCCCTTCTACGCCGAGGCGGGCGGCCAGGTCGGCGACATCGGCTGGCTGACCGGGCCGGAGGGCAGGGCGGAAGTCCTCGATTGCAAGCTGGCGGCCCCCGGGGTGAGGCTCCACAGCGTGCGCCTCGAAGCCGGCGCGCTGCGAACCGGGGACCTCCTCTCGGCCCAAGTCGACGCTTTGAGAAGGGCCGAAGTCGCGCGCCATCACACGGCGACCCACCTGCTCCACGCCTCGCTTCGGGACGTGCTCGGAACGCACGTCAAGCAGGCCGGCTCCCTGGTCGCTCCCGATCACCTCCGGTTCGACTTCAGCCATTTCGCGCCGGTGGCTCCTCCTTTGGTGACGCAGGTGGAGGATCTCGTCAATGAGGTGATCCTCTCCGACCTTCCGGTCACGGCGGAGGAGATGCCCCTCGAGGAAGCGCTCGCCACGGGGGCCATGGCCCTGTTCGGAGAGAAATACGGCGATCGGGTCCGGGTGATCCGGATCGGGGATTTCTCGACGGAGCTCTGTGGAGGGACCCATACGGGGACCACGGGAGAGCTGGGACTCTTCAAGGTGACGGGGGAGCGGGGGATCTCCTCCGGCGTGCGGCGCGTGGAGGCGCTGAGCGGCGAGGCTTCGCTCCGGCGGTTCCGGGAGGACGCCGCGATCCTGGCCGACCTTCAGCAAAAATTCAACGTCGATCGCGCCGCGCTCCCCGAGGGGGTGGAGCGGCTCCTCCAGCAAAACCGCACCCTCGCGAAGGAGCTCGAGAAAGTGAAGCTGCAGCTGGCGACCTCGGGAGGGACCGGCGAGGAGAGCCTGGTCCGGGAGGTCCGGGACGTCAAGGTCCTTCCGATGTACGTCGAGGGACTCGACAAGAAGGCGCTTCGGGAGCTCGCCGATCGCCGCCGCGGGCAGATGGGGAGCGGCGTCGTGGTGCTGGGAACCAATCCGGAGCCGGATCGCGGCATGATCCTCGTCGCGGTCAGCCGGGATCTGATGGGAATTCTGGATGCGCGCGCCATCGCCGGGGAGCTGGCGCGCGGCTTCGACGGGCGGGGCGGAGGAAGGGCGGACCTGGCGGAGGCCGGCGGCCGCTCCACCTCGGAAGGGATCCGCCAGGCCCTGTCGAGGACTCCGGACGTCGTCCTCCGGCAGATGGAGGCCGAGAAATGATTCGCCGGGCGGTGCGGAAAGCCGTGGCGATCGTCTTGATGGTCCCGATCGGGGCTGCCGCGGCCTTCGCCGACTCCATCTACTATCAGAAGGAGAAGGACGGCACGATCCGTCTGACCAACGCCCCCGAAGGGAGCGGTTATCACACCTATCTCACGACGGGCCATTATTCGCCGTCCGCCGAAGTGAGCGGCGAATACTCGAATCACATCCGCAGCGCGGCCAGCGAATCCGGCGTGGATCCCAACCTCGTGAAGGCGGTCATCTCCGCGGAGTCGAACTTCGATCCGCGCGCCATCTCGCCGAAAGGCGCCCGCGGGCTCATGCAGCTGATGCCTTCCACCGCCTCGCGCTTCGGGGTCAAGGATATCTTCGATCCGGCGCAGAACATCTCCGGCGGCGCGCGCTATCTCCGGTATCTCCTGGACCTCTTCGGCGGCGACCTGGTGCTCGCCCTGGCCGCCTACAACGCCGGGGAGAAGATCGTCCAGAACAATCGGGGAGTTCCGAACTACCGCGAAACGCGCGATTACGTCGACCGGGTCCTGACGCGGTACGGGCGCCCCGCGCTGGGCGCGCGGACCCGCTCTTCGAAGCAGTCGGGAAAGGCTCCCGCGGCGCGCAAGAGTCCGATTTATCGGACCGTCTCCGGCGACGGCGCTCTGGTTTTCAGCGACAGTCCGATCCCAAAGCCCGTCCAGGACTGACGGCCCCCCGCGCTTCCTCGAAGAAGACTCTGCCTCCCTCCGCGGAACCGCCGCGAGGATGTCGCCATGTCCCCCAGCATGTCGCCGAAGATGATGAGGCGCCTGGAACGGCTGCCGCGCGTGGAGCTCCACCTGCACCTGGAAGGAAGCGTGACGCTGCGGCGCCTGCGCCGGCTGTGGCCCGGCCGCCGGCGGGAGAGAGGCCTTCCCGGGGACCCCGCGCAAGCGTACCGGCACCGCAGCTTTACCGATTTTCTGCGGCATTTCGCGATGGTGACCCACGCCCTCCGGAAACCGACCCACCTGGCCCAGGTGACCGCCGATCTGAGCCGCTTCCTCGGACGCCAGCGGATCGTGGCGGCGGAAGTCTTCCTTTCTGCCGTGATTTTCACCCGCCGGGGAGTTCCGTTCCTCGAAATCCTGGATGCCGTCGAGGAGGCGGCGCGCGACGGGGCGCGGCGGGGAGGGCCTTCGATTCGCTGGATCCTGGACGGGGTCCGGCAGTGGGGCGTGCGCGCCCTGGAGGAGACCCTGGAATGCGCCCTCTCCTCGCGGGGGAGAGTCCTGGGCATCGGGCTCGGCGGCGACGAGCGGTCGGTGCCGGCCCGCGAGTTCGCGGCCCTGTTCGCCGAGGCCCGGCGCTCGGGCCTCCGGACGGTCGCCCACGCGGGGGAGTTCGACGGAGCGCGCTCGCTGCGCGACGCCGTGGAATGGCTCGGCGCCGAGCGCATCGGTCACGGCATCCGGGCTCTGGAGGATCCCGGCGTGACCCGGCTGCTGAAGCGCGAGGGCGTTCCGCTGGACGTCTGCCCCTCCAGCAACCTCGGGACCGGGGTCGTGGCGCGCTGGCGGGACCATCCGCTGCCGCGCCTCGTGCGATCCGGAATGCGCGTCTCCCTGAACAGCGACGATCCCGCCCTCTTCCGGACGAGTCTGGCGGAGGAGTACCGGCGGGCGCACCGCCTTCTCGGGTTCTCTCCGTCGGCCCTTTATCGAATCCACCGGCAGTCGCTGCGGGCGTCGTTCCTGCCGGAGCGGGAGAAGAGGCGCCTGCTGGCGGAATCGCGCCGGATCTGGGGAGGAGGAGCCGCCGGGCCCGAGGCCCGGGAGCGCGCGAGCGGCCGGGAGGAGAAAGCTATTGGTCGACGCACCGCTTCAGGTCGCGCCTGAAGTTCTTCGGGGAGGCGTTCTGGTAGCGGACGAAATTGCGGTGGAAATCGCGGTAATTCTGGTAGCCGACGAGCGCGGCCACCTTGGAGAGAGCCGGGGGACCGCTGTGCATCAACTCCTGCGCCCGCCGCAGCCGGACGCGGTGCAGGTATTCCGTCAGCGTGATGCCGCACTCGCGGCGGAAGAGCGTCGAGAGATAGGTCCGCGAAAGCCCGAGGTGGGCCGCCACCTCCCGCAAGGAGATCTTGCGCTGGTAGCTCTCGTGGATGAAGGCCTTGGCGCGGCACACCGCGGGGTGCTGTCCCTCGGATCCGCCGCGGAAGGGGGCGACGATGCGCCAGTAGCGCTCCTCGAAGGACGACCGGAGCTCGGCGGCCGAAGCGAGGCGCGAGAAGACCTCGATCAGGATCGCGCGATTCTCCAGACGGCGTCCTTCCTCGGCGGCGCCGCGCCAGACGAGACGGTTGACGTTGCACAGGAGCTCGAAGGCGTACAGGGAAGCGATCTTCAACTCGGACGGCTGCACGTTTCCCAGGGACCGCGCGATCTCCTCGAACGGGAGCCGCGCGCCTTCCAGATCGAACGACGTCAGCCGCTCGAGAAAGGCCCGCTCGCTGGGCGCGGGAAATCGAAATCCCGCGGCGTCCGCGAGCGTGACGGGGGGAAGCGGAGGGAATGGACGGAAGCCGAATTCCAAGCGAGCTGCCTCGTTCCGAAGGTTTCCATCCGCGCGCGGATGGAAGACTCTGGGGCACAGGATGGCCGAATCTTAGCGCCCAGTGCGGATTGTGTCAATGGTCGATCCGCGGCCGGGAGGAATTCCGGCGCCCCGGCGCGCCGGGAACCGCCCCGCGATGAGATAGAATCCGGCCTCATGGCGCCGGCCGCCCCGGGCGGCCGCGGCGCCGAGAGGAGCCGATGCCGCGACCTGCGTCCCGCCCCGCCGCCGCGCTGAAAGTCCTGCAGATCGCCCTCTTCTTCCTCGGGGGGCTCGCGGTGCTCGCGCTTCTCTGGCCGCGTGGAGGCCTGCGCGCCGTCTACTCGGTGGAGACCGAGTCGGGGCAGCTCGTGCCGGTTCACGTCCGGATCGATCCGGAGGTCGATTTCCCGACCTCGCACCTTCTCCTGCAGCCCTTCTACCAGCACTGGAACCTCGAGACGCTGGGAGCGCCCGCGACGATGCCTCCCTTCCAGATCCGCTGGACGGGAATCATCCTGGCCTCGCGCGCGGGATCCTACCGCTTCCACGTGGAGGCCTCGGGACAGGTCCGCCTGATCGTGGATGGAACGGTCCTTCGTCCCGAGGAGGGGGGAGCGGGCGCGGCGGCGGACCTCACGGCCGGCTGGCATTCGATCGATCTCACCTACCGCCGCGGCGAGGAGGAGCCGCAAGTGCGCCTGCTCTGGGAGGCGCCGGGATCGGCCGTCAGCGAGCCCGTTCCGCGGAGCTCCTTGTCGGCGTCGCGGGCGGTCCGGGAGATGGGCTTCCTGGTGGCGGTGGCGGGATGGATTCTGCTGGCGGCGTGGCTCGGCGCCGTCATCTGGATCTGGAGAGGCCGCGGCCGCCCCGGCTCACTGGGCGCGTTCGTGCAGCGGCATCGCCACGGCACCGCGCTCGCGGCCTTGCTCCTCCTGGGCCTGGGCCTGCGGCTTCACCAATACGATCTGATCCCTTTCCATCACGAGACCGCCGACGAGTATCAGCACGGCTGGGAAGGATGGACTCTCCTCCACGAAGGAGTCCCCCGGGCCTGGAGCTTCTACCCCCGCATCTACCCGAAGGAGGACTTCGTTCCCTTCTTCTGGTTCGGCCATCCCTATAACCTGTCTCGCCCCTATTTCGACCATCCGCCCGCGTTCTCACTCCTGGTGGGCGGCCTCTCCACGCTCCTGGGCGCCGAGCAGCTTCTGGACTGCACGCTGTGGAGGATGCGTCTGGTCCCCATCTTCCTGAGCCTCCTGACCCTCTTTCTCGTCGCGCGGACGGGATGGGAGACGCTCGGCGACGCCCGGGCCGGGACGCTGGCGGCGCTCCTGTACGCGACGCTCCCCACCGTCGTGCTGGGGAACCGCCTGGTGAAGGCCGAGAACATGATCGCGCCGCTGCTCCTGGCGCAGTCGCTGTGGCTCGAGCGCTACCTCCGGGATGGGGGACAGGGCCGGCTCCTGCGGATCGCCGCCTCCGGCTTCCTCTCCATCTGGACGAAGGCCACCGGCGTGGTGGTTCCGATGGCGGCGCTTCTGGTGATGGGCCGGGCCCGGCGCTGGAAGGGAACGGCGATCGTGGGGGGGTTCGCGATCGCCGCCGTGCTCGCCTATCTGGCCTACGGAGCGTTCTACGGATGGGATACCTTCACGACGGTGATGAGCCTTCAAGCGTCCAAGCGCGTGGCCGTCCGGACGCTCCTGGACCTCTCCTCGATCTCACGGATCGTGGAGCTGCAGTTCGGCACGGGATGGTACCTTTGGCTGGTGGTGGCCGCGGGATGGATGGCCCTGGGCCCGCAGCGCGGAATCCTCGCTCCGGCGGCGCTTTATTTTCTGGTCCTCAGCGTGACCGCCGACACGCGCGGAGTCTATGGCTGGTATCGCATCCCGCTCTACCCCTTTCTCTGCCTGGCGGGGGGGAAGTACCTTTCCGACTGGCTGAGGGAGAAGGATCTCTCCCGGGGGTTCCTGTTCGCCGTGACCGCGCTGGCCGCCACCTTTTATTACGCGCTGCCCGCCGGGATGGAGCGCACCAGGTGGGCGGTCTGGATCGTCTTCGCCCTGGGCTGCGCCGCGCCGCTGGGAGGCCTGCTCTTCCCGTCGCTGTTCGGCGAGCGCCTGCGCGCCTGGGCGGCTTCCCTCGCGCTGGCCGCGTTCGTCGCGGGCAACCTCCTCGTGGTCAGCCGGCAGCTGCCCATCTATCTGCAGGAAGCTTCGAGGGGGAAGACACCGCTGACCGCGGCTCCGGCGTCCGACATCTTGGGGCGCGACGATTAAGGGACGCGCGCCGTCGGGACGGGCTCGGATCAGCGCTTGAGCAACCGGAGGGCGTGGCTCAGGGCGGCCGCGACGGCGGCCCGGGTGGGCGCTTCGCAGTAGAGCCGCAGGATCGGCTCGGTGCCGGAAGGGCGGAAGAGCAGCCAGCCGTCCTCGCCGAACACGAGCTTCACGCCGTCGAGACGGTCGACGCTCGTGACCTTCATGCCCGCGACGCGCTTCGGAGGGGAGTCCGAGAGCTTGGCCACCAGCCGGCGCCCCGCCTCCGGCGTGCAGCTTAGATCGGTCCGATCGAAGAAGTATTTCCCGTACTCTTTCTCCATGCCGGCCACGAGTCCCGAGAGCGGCAGATCCGAAAAGACCAACGCCTCCAGAAGCAGGAGCGAGGAGAGGATTCCGTCCCGCTCCGGGATGAACCCGCGGAATCCGAAGCCGCCGCTCTCCTCGCCTCCCAGAAGGATCTCGTCCTTTCGAAGAAGCCGGGCGATGTGCTTGAAGCCCACCGGCAGCTCGTGGAACGCGAGGCCGTAGCTCCGGGCGATGCGCTCCATGCGCAGGGATCCGGCGAAGGTCTTGGCGATCCCGCCCCGCTCCCCTCGGTTCCGGATGAAATGAAGCGCCAGCACCGGCAGGAGCGTCAGCGGCGACAGGAACCGGCCTCGATCGTCGCAGGCGCCGATGCGGTCGGCGTCCCCGTCGGTGGCGAACCCGGCGGCGGCCCGCTCGGAGACGACGGCCCGCCGCAACGGCTGCAGATGGGGCGCGATCGGCTCGGGATTCGTTCCCCCGAAAAGAGGATCGGGATCGGAGCGCAGCGTGCGGACCCGGAGCTTGCCGCCGGAGGCGGCCTGCTCCAGCAGGGTCCCCCCCATGCCGTGCATCGAATCGGCGAGGATCTTCAGGCGGGCCGAGCGGATCTCGCGGATCGCCACCCGCTGCTTGACGGCGCGCAGATAGGAAGGAAGGAACGAGGGATGCCGCGGCAGATCGGGCGCGCCCGCAGAGCCGGGATCGCCGGCGGGAATGCTGCGGACGATGCTCTCCGTCGATTCCGGATCCATCGTCCCTCCGTCGGAGTCCTTCAGCTTCAGGCCGCCGTATTCCGGAGGGTTGTGGCTCGCGGTGATCATGATTCCCAGGGAGGCGCGTCCCGTGACGACTCGCAGCGACAGGGCCGGGGTGGGAAGCGGCTCGGGGCTGAGAAGAGGGACGAACCCTTCCCGGGCCATGACCGCCGCGACCTCCGCCGCGAACCGTTCGGAAAGGAACCGGCCGTCGTAGCCGATGGCGATCGGCGAGCCCGCCTTGCCGGCGGAAAGGAGATGGGCGGCGGCGCCGGCGGCGCACCTCCGCATGCCCGCCAGAGTGATCTCCTCGGCAATCCGCCCGCGCCATCCGTCGGTCCCGAAACGGATCGGAGGGAACTGGCCCTGAAGCGCGGCCCGCCCGTCGATCGCGTTGATTGACCCTCGGATCTGCATTGTGTTATTTTTCAGCTCGCCTGGCGCGCCGCCCCGCCGTGGTCCCTGAAGCGCGGCGCATTCTACCCCGAGGCTGCCATCCCTTCAAACGGTCCCGTGCTCAACCTCCCCAACTGGCTCACGGTCACCCGCATCTTCCTGGTCCCGTTCGTGGTGGTCATCATCCTGACGAAGCCCCAGTTCAGCATCGGAGAGACGGCGATCGACAACGAGACGCTCGGGGTGGTGGTTTTCCTCCTCGCCGCCCTGACCGATTTCCTGGACGGTTATCTGGCGCGCAAGCGCGACGAGGAGACGACGCTCGGCAAGCTGCTCGATCCGATCGCCGACAAGCTCCTCATCTCCGCCGCGTTCATCTCGCTCGTCGAGGTCGGGGTGGCGCCGGCCTGGATGGTGGTGATCGTGGTCGGGCGGGAGTTCGCCGTGACGGGGTTGCGGAGCGTGGCGATCAGCCAGGGGATCGCCGTCGGAGCCTCGGTCTGGGGCAAATACAAGACCGCCAGCCAGGTGATCGCCGTGGTCCTCCTCATCTTCGGAAGGAAATACCTCGGGGCCTACGCGTTCCTGGGCCAGCTGGCCCTTTGGGCCGTCGTGATCCTGGCGGTGCTCTCGGCCGCTGACTATTTCCTGAAGTTCTCGAGGAAGCTCGGCGTTCTGGGCGAGGCCCCGCTCCGACGGGAATGATGGCGGCGCGCCGCCGCGCGCGCGAGGACGCATGTTCTACGGCTACGTCAAGCTGTTCTTCCGGCTTCCCACGCGAATCTATCTCGGGCTGAAGGCGGAGGGATGCGAGCGGGTTCCCCGGCACGGTCCGGCGCTCATCGCCGCCAACCACGCCTCGTTCCTGGATCCCATCGTGCTGGGCTCGGCCTGCCCGCGCAAGATCCATTTCGTCGTGCTGCAGTCGATGTACGAATGGAAGCGGCTGCGCTGGTTCTATTGGGGCATGCAGACCATCCCGGTGCGAGCCGAGGAGTCGGATCCCCGCGCCGTGAAGCAGGCGCTGACGCGGCTTCGGCGCGGCGATCTCGTGGGGATCTTTCCCGAGGGCGGGCGCAGCGCCGACGGATTCCTGCAGCCGGCGAAGCCGGGGGCGGCCCTCCTCGCCGCGATCTCGGGGGCGCCGGTAATTCCGGCCCACATCGCCGGCGCCTGGTCGGCTTGGAAGCCGAATACTCTCTTCCCGGTGCCCGGCCGCGTGCGGGTTCGTTTCGGAGAGCCGATCCGCATCGGCGCCCCCGGCGCCAAGCCGCGCGGCCGCGAGGAAGTGGACGCCTTCTCCCGGCGCATCATGCAGGCGATCGCCGCGCTCGCCTCGGAGGGCTCCCGTGAAAGCGACGATCCTGGCGGTGGGAACCGAGCTGCTGCGACCCGGTCGGCCGGAAACCCATAGCGAGCGCCTCACCGCTCTGCTTCGGACGGTCGGGCTCGACGTCGAGTCCCGCCGCATCGTTCCGGATCGGCGCGAGGCCATCGCCGAAGCGGTGCGGGATGCCCGGCGCCGCCCCGGGGTGATCCTGGTGACGGGAGGGATCGGTCCGACCCGCGACGATCGAACCCGCGAAGCGGTGTCCGAAGCGCTGGGCCGGCCCCTGGTCACGGATCGCGCGGCGGAGCGGGCGCTCCGCGCCTGGTGCCGCAGGCATCGCATTCCCTTCACGCGGGATCAGGCGCGGCAGGCGCGGATACCGCGGGGGGCGCGCCGGGTGGCAAACCGCGTCGGCAGCGCGGCGGGCTTCCGGTATGCCGACCGCGGCGGCGTCGTTCTCGTCCTGCCGGGAGTGCTCGGAGAGCTGCGGCTGATGCTCGAGCGCCAGCTGCCCCGCCTGCGCCGGCTGGCGGGGGGGCGCTTGGTCACCGTCTCCCTGCGGACGGCGGGACGGGGGGAATCGCGGATCGATCGAGCCATCGCGCGCCTCGTCCGGCGCTTCCCCGAGGTCGAAGTCACGACGCTGGCGGCGCCCGGAGAGGTCGTCATCCAGCTCAGCGCCCAGGGAGCAGGGGCCGCCGGCAACGTGGCGGCGTGCCGGAGGGCAATCGTCCAAAAACTGCGCGAGGATCTGGTGTCGGCCGCGGGAGAGAGCCTCGAAAGCGTTGTGCTCCGACATCTCCGGAAGCGCCGGATGCGGATCGCGGTGGCCGAGTCCTGCACCGCGGGGCTGGTCTGCGCGCGCCTCGCCTCCGTTCCCGGGGCGTCGCACGCCTTGGCGGCGGGAGCCGTGTGCTACAATAACCACGCGAAGCAGCGAATCCTCTCGATTCCGGGTCGAGCGCTGCGAAAGCACGGCGCCGTCAGCCGGTGGACCGCGCTCGCCATGGCCCGCGGCGTGGCGGCGCTGGCGGAATCGGCGATCGGCGTGGCGGTCACCGGGATCGCCGGTCCGTCGGGAGGCACTCCCCGCGCCCCGGTCGGCACGGTGCACTGGGCCGTGGTGGGGCCGAACGGCTTTTCGGCGGGGCATCGTCTCCTCCCGGGGGATCGCGAAAAGGTCCGTGTTCATTCCGCTTCCATCGCCCTGGATCAGGTGCGGAGATTCCTGATCTCCACGGGCGAGGCCGCGCGACGAAAGCGGCGCTGAATGCGGATCTTCCTCGCCGCGGAGCTGCCCGAGGGCCTGCGCGCGAAAGTCGCCGTCGTCCAGCAGACCCTCGCTCGGGAGGGCGTCCGGAGAATCCGGTGGGTCGATCCTTCCGGGATTCATTTGACCCTTCGCTTCTGCGGCCAGCTTTCGCGGGACAGCCTCGATCGCCTCGCCGCCGGTCTCGCTCCGGGACCCCCTTTTCCCCGGTTCGCCGTCCGCGCCGGCGGACTCGGCCGGTTCCCGCCGCGGGGAGCGCCGCGCGTTCTCTTCCTGAAAGTGGGGCCCGACGCGCGACTCGAATCTCTGGCTTCGTGGCTCGAGGATCGGGTCACGGCGTCGGGTATCGCGCCGGCGGACCGGCCGTATCACGCGCATCTCACTCTCGGACGGTTCCTGCCGGGCGCCGCGTCTCCGCCCCTTTTCTCGACGCCCGTCGCGGAGGACGTCGGGGAGCTCCCGGTGGAGCGCGTCGTGGTCTTCCAGAGTCATCTCGGATCCGGCGGCGCGCGCTATGAAGCGATGCACGCTTTTCCTCTCAGGGATCCCTGACGATGAGTTCCGTGCATCCGGCGATCGGCCCGGCCCTGGTTCTCGCCGCCTACCTTCTGGGAGCCATACCCTTCGGATGGATCCTGGGGAAGACGGCGGGGGGCCGGGACGTCCGGCGCGAGGGGAGCGGGAACATCGGCGCCACGAACGTGGCGCGCTCGCTCGGCTGGGGCGCCGGGATTCTCACCTTGATGCTCGACGTGGGGAAAGGCGCGGTGGCGGTCTGGGCGGCGTCGCGCGTCACCGGGCAGGAGGCCTTCGCCCTGGCCGTCGCGATCGCGGTCGTGGTGGGCCATGTTTTTCCGGTCTATCTCGGGTTCAAAGGGGGGAAGGGAGTGGCGACCGGTCTCGGAGCCTTCCTGGTCCTCGATCCGGCAGCCGCGGCGCTCGCGGGCGTCGTCTTCGCGGGAACGGTCTGGGCCAGCCGGAGGGTCTCGGCGGGATCCATCGCGGCGGCCGGCGCGCTCCCGGTGATTCTCCTGGGGCTCGGCCGAAGCCCGGCGACGTGGGCGACGGCGCTTTTCTGCTCCCTGGTGATCATCGTCCGCCACTGGGAGAACATCCGGAGACTGCGCTCCGGGACGGAGCCGAAGCTGGGAGCCGACCCATGAGCGCCTCACCGGCGGGCGCCGCCGTCGTGGGAGGTGGGAGCTGGGGCACCGCCCTCGCCGTGCACCTGGCGCGCGCCGGGTCTCAGGTCTCTCTCTGGGTCCATGACGAGTCGCTCGCCGCGACGATGCGGGCGAAGCGGGAGAATCCGACCTACCTTCCCGGAATCGCGCTTCCGGAGGCGATCCGCCCCTCGGGAGATCTCCGGGAGGTCCTCGCGGGGCGAAGCCTCGTCCTCTGGGTCGTCCCGGCGAGGTACTTTCGCGAGGTGCTGCGCTCCGCGGCTCCGTTCCTGGGTCCGGAGACCCGCTTGGTCATCGGCACGAAAGGAATGGAGCCCGACACCGGAATGCGCATGACGGAGGTGGCGCGACAATGCCTCGGGCGCGAATTGGGCTGCCTCGCCGTCCTGGCGGGTCCCAGCTTCGCCAGAGAGGTGGCGCGCGGCGATCCCACGGCGGGCGTGCTGGCGTGCGATCTCGCCCGGGAAGCCGACGATCTGCAGGGACGGCTGAGCGGCGGTTTCTTCCGCTTTTACACGAACAGCGACGTCGTCGGCGTGGAAATCGGCGGAGCGCTGAAAAACGTGATCGCGATCGCCGCCGGGGTCGCCGAAGGCCTGGGGTTCGGCTCCAACACGGCGGCCGCCTTGATCACTCGCGGCCTCGCGGAGATCGCCCGGCTCGGTGTGGCCTGCGGCGGATCGGCCGCCACCTTCGCCGGCCTCGCCGGAGTGGGCGATCTGGTCCTCACCTGCACGGGGGCTCTGAGCCGCAACCGCTGGGTCGGAGCGGAGCTGGGACGCGGGAGATCGCTTTCCGAGATCCTCTCGCAGATGAAGATGGTGGCGGAGGGAATCCCGACGACGTCGGCCGCCCTGCTTCTGGCGGCGCGGCACGGCGTGGAGATGCCCATCACCGCCGGGGTGGAGTCGATTCTGCGGGGCGCGGCTTCTCCGCGGGACGCGGTGGTCTCCCTGCTTCGCCGGCCGCTGAAGGAAGAGGGCTCCTGGGAATGAGACGATGATGGTGGACCTGCACTGCCACGTTCTCCCGGCCATCGACGACGGCGCCGAGAGTCTCGAGCAAGCCCTCGAGTTCTGCCGCGTGGCGCTCGCCGACGGCGTCACCACCCTGGTGGCCACGCCCCACCAGAAGCCGGGCCAGTACGATAACAGCCCGGAGGTGATCCGGGAAAAAGTCGCCGAGCTCCGCATCGCCCTCCGCGAAGCGGCCGTCGGGGTCGAGATCGTCGAGGGAGCGGAAGTGTACCTGACGGCCGATCTCCCCGCCCGGCTCAAAGCGGGGAAAGTGAGCACCGTCGGGAACACGGGCCGGTATCTCCTGCTCGAGCTGCCGTACCAGCAGTTTCCTCTCCGGGTCGAGGAGACGGTGTTCCAACTGAAGCTCGCCGGGGTCACTTCGGTGCTCGCGCATCCGGAGCGGATCGCCTACTTCACCGCCGACCTGGATCGCGTGGAGAAGATGGTGCGCCTGGGATGCCTGACGCAGGTCACGGCCGCGGCCCTTCTCGGAGGATTCGGGGACAAGGCGCGCGACTTCTCGAACCGGATGCTGGAGAAAGACCTCGTCCACGTGATCGCCTCCGACGCTCATGACACCGTTTACCGCCCGCCCGTTCTGGCGCGCGCCCGCGACGCCGCGGCGGCGATCGTCGGGGCGGAGCGCGCCTCCCAGATGGTCGGCGAGATCCCGCGCGCCGTGTGCCGCGGCGCCGAGTGGGAGCCCTGGGATCTCCCCCCCGAGTCGCCGGCCCCCGGGCCGGGTCTCATGGGACGCCTGCGCGGACTGCTCCGCGGCCGGGGCTGAGATCTCCGGCCGTTTTGACAAAGTGAAGCGTCGTTTCTAGAATGGCTTCCGCTAGAATATCCTGATGGACAAGCGTTTCGAGTCGTCCGCCTCGCCGCCCTTCTTCCGGAGAATCCCTATGATCGGACGGAATGCCCGAGCTCTTTCGGCATCGCTCGTCGTCTGGATCGTCCTCGCCGCGTGCGCTTCCGCCCCGCAGCATAAGAAGACGGTCAATCGCCAGGCGGAGCAGTATTTCCGGCTGGGACAGGTGAATTTCACCGAAGGGAAGAACCAGGAAGCGATCGCCAACCTGAAAAAATCGATCCAGCTCGATCCAGGCGCCGCGGACGCCCACAGCTACCTCGGGACGGTCTATTTCCTCCTGAGCGACTATGCGAACGCCGAGAAGGAGCTGCTGGAGGCCATCAAGCTGAATCCGTACGACACCGACGCCAAGAACTCTCTCGGAGCGGTCTACACCAAGACGCGCCGGCCGGAGAAGGCGCTCGCGATCTTCGAGGAAGCGCTGAAAGACCGGACCTATCCGAGCCCGGAGAAGATCCTCTACAACCTCGGGACGCTGCACCTCGAGGCGAAGCGCTACCCGCAGGCGGAAGACGCCTTCCGGCGGGCCGTGGCCGCGAACGCGGCCTACGCCAAGGGATACTACGGTCTGGGCCTGGCCTTCGCCGACACCGGGAGAATCGAGGACGCCAGGGCCAGCTTTCGAAAGGTGATCTCCCTCGATCCGAAGAGTCCCGAAGCAATCCGAGCCCAGGAGTACCTGGCCCGCCAGGCGGCTCCCCGGAAGGGTTGATTCGCATGACACTCGCGCCGAGCCGCGTTCCATGAGCCCCGACTCCGGAGCCCCGGGAGGAGCCGTGCGCAAGCTCCTTCGCGGGCTTGGCAAGACGCGCGACGGCGTGCTGGGACGGCTGAAGGATCTCGTGCGCGCTCCCGCGCGTCTCGACGCCGATCTCCTCGAGGAGCTGGAGACGCTCTTGATCCTGTCCGATGTCGGCCCCTCGCTCACGGGGGAAGTCGTTCAATCCTTGAAAAGGACGGGGGCCGGCCTGGAGGTGAAGGACTGGAGTGTTCTGGCGGACCTGGTGAAGCAGGAGATGAAGCGGATTCTCCTCTCCGGAAGGGCGCCTCTTCCCCCCAGGGTCGAGGAAGGGCCCGAGGTGGTCCTGCTCGTCGGGGTCAACGGGGGCGGCAAGACGACGACCGCGGGGAAGCTCGCGGCGCGCTGGGCGGGGGAGGGACGGCGCGGGCTTCTCTGCGCCGCCGACACGTTTCGCGCCGCCGCCGTCGAGCAGATCGCGATCTGGGGAAAACGGGCGGGCGTCGATCTGATCCGTCACCAGTCCGGCGCCGATCCCTCGGCGGTGGTCTATGACTCGGTGGAGGCCGCCCTGGCCCGGCGGTGCGACTTCCTGATCGTCGACACGGCGGGCCGGCTGCACACGCGCGAGCCGCTGATGCAGGAGCTCGAGAAAGTCGTCCGGGTCGTGCGCAAGCGAATCGCCTCGGCGCCGCATCAGGTCCTTCTGGTCCTGGACGCCACGACCGGCCAGAACGGCGTGGCCCAAGCGCGCCGATTCCTGGAAGTCTCCGGCGTGACGGGCCTCGTCCTGACCAAGCTCGACGGCACGGCCAAGGGAGGCGTCGCCCTCGGCATCGCGCGGGACCTTGGCATCCCGCTGCGCTGGATCGGAGTGGGCGAGGGAGCCGAGGATCTCGTCGAGTTCGACGCGGACGCCTATCTGGATGGAATCTTCGCCGAAAAGATTCCGGCCGCGGCGGGCTGAGATCGTGGAAGCCGGAGGAGGCGAAGAGCAGGATCGCAAGTGCCTCTCGGCGTGCTTCGATCTCGCGCTGCTCGGCGAAGGCGAGACGAGTCCGAATCCGATGGTCGGCGCGTTGCTGGTCAAGGAGGGGCGGATCCTGGGCCAGGGGTATCACCGCCGCGCCGGGGATCCCCACGCCGAAGTGGAGGCGCTGGCCTCGGCCGGCGACGGAGCCCGCGGCGGCACGCTGTACGTCAACCTCGAGCCCTGCGTCCATCACGGCCGCACGCCGCCCTGCGCCGACGCTCTCATCCGGGCCGGGGTGAGCGAAGTTGTCGCGTGCATGACCGATCCCGATCCCCGCGTGAACGGTGGCGGGTTCCGGAAGTTGCGGGAGGCCGGAGTCCGCGTCCGGACGGGAATTCTCGAGCGGGAGGCCCGCCGCTTCAACGAGAGGTTCATCAAGTTCGTGACGCGGGGCGTGCCGTTCGTGATTCTCAAGGCGGCCATGACTCTCGACGGCCGGATCGCCGCCGCCTCCGGCGAGTCGCGGTGGATCACTTCTTCGGAGTCGCGGCAGGAGGCGCAGCGCCTGCGCTATCAGAGCGACGCCATCCTCGTCGGGATCAATACGGCCGTCGCGGACGATCCGTTGCTCACGGCGCGTCATCAAAGCGGCAAGGCGCTGGTCCGCGTGGTCCTCGACTCGCGCCTTCGCCTGCCGCCCTCGGCGAGGCTGCTGGCGAACGCCGACGGAGGGAAGACGATCGTCTATGCGCTCGCCGGGGCGCCGGCTGCCCCGCGGCAGCGTCTGGAGCGGCTCCCAGGGGTCGAGGTCGTCGAGGTGGACGGCACGCCGGGCGCGCTCGGCTGGAGCGCGATTCTGAAGGACCTGGCGCGCCGTCAAGTGGGTAGCGTCCTTGTGGAAGGGGGAGGGCGCGTCCTGGGCAGCGCGCTCGCCGGCCGGGCCGGCGATCGGATCGCTCTGTTCATCGCGCCGCGGATTCTGGGGGAAGGCGGCACGCCGGTGGCGAACGGCCTGCGGGTCGGAAAGCTGGAGGAAGCGCTGCCGATTCACGAATGGAGCTGGCGGGCGGTCGGCCCCGATCTTCTCGTCGAGGGCTATCTGAAGCCGCCGGAGGAGATCGTCGGCTGATGTTCACGGGCTTGGTGGAGCGCGTCGGGGCGGTGGCCAGCCGGCGCGGCGGGAAAGACGGCGCGCGGCTGCGCATCGAATGCGGCGCGATGGCCGGCGGCCTGGGCGCGGGGGAGAGCGTCGCGGTGGACGGCGTCTGCCTCACCGTGATCCGGACCGGCGACCGCTGGTTCGAGACCGAGATCCATCCGGAGACTCTCCGCTGCACCGTCCTGGGAGAGCGGGCGGAGGGAAGCCGCGTCAATCTGGAGCGGGCCGTGCGGGCCGAGGACCGTCTCGGCGGCCATCTCGTCCAGGGCCACGTCGATGGAGTCGGCACGCTGCTGGAGATCGGGCCGGAGGGAGAGGGGCGCCGGGCCCGAGTGGCCGCGCCGCCCGGGCTGCGCCGCTATCTGGCTGTCAAGGGATCGGTCGCCTTGGACGGCGTGAGCCTCACGATCGCTTCTCTCGGCGCGGAGGACTTCGAAGTGGCGTTGATTCCGCATACTCTGGCGCATACGACTCTGGGGGATTGGTCCGTTCCGAGGCGAATCAACGTGGAAGTCGACCTGATCGCCAAATACGTGGAGCGACTTCTGGAGAGCTGGAAGTCGGACGCGGCCTCCGCAGGGGCGAGAGGATGAGGAGAGAGGCATGAAAGCCGGAGCGTCGCGCAAGA
Source organism: Candidatus Polarisedimenticolia bacterium (assembly GCA_036004685.1). Classification (NCBI taxonomy): domain Bacteria; kingdom Pseudomonadati; phylum Acidobacteriota; class Candidatus Polarisedimenticolia; species Candidatus Polarisedimenticolia bacterium. The sequence goes on from DASYRE010000048.1 coordinate 49,021, forward strand.
AGGGGAAGGGCCGGCTCGCCGGCTCGCCGCCGCGGAGAAGCGTTCCGGCCCGCACCGGCTTCGCCACCGTGGAGGAAGCCGTCCGAGACATCGCCGCGGGGCGCATGGTCGTGGTCGTCGACGACGAGGAACGGGAGAACGAGGGGGATCTGACGCTGGCGGCCGAGAAAGTCACGCCGGACGCCATCAATTTCATGGCTCGCTACGGGAGAGGGCTCATCTGCCTCCCCATGACGCGCCAGCGCCTCCAGGAGCTGGAGATTCCGTTGATGGTGGAACAGAACACGTCCACGTACCAGACGGCGTTCTGCGTGAGCGTCGAGGCCAAGAAGAAGGTCTCCACCGGAATCTCCGCGGCGGATCGCGCCGAGACGGTCCGTGCCGCCATCGATCCGTCGACCCGCGCGCAGGATCTGGCTCGTCCCGGCCACATGTTTCCCTTGATGGCGATGGACGGCGGCGTTCTCAAGCGCGCCGGGCAGACGGAAGCGGCCGTGGATCTCGCGCGTCTCGCCGGATTGCGCCCGGCCGGCGTCATCTGCGAGATCCTGAAGGAGGACGGGACGATGGCGCGCATCCCGGATCTGCTGAAGTTCTCGCAGAAGCACCGGATTCGCATCCTGACGATCGCCGATCTCATCCGCTACCGCGTGCGTCACGAGCGTTTGGTCCGCCGCGTCGCCCAGCCCAAGCTTCCGACCCGCTACGGCGACTTCCGGATCATCGTCTACGAGAGCGATATCGAGCCCAAGAACCACCTTGCCCTGGTGATGGGGGAGATCTCGCCGGAGGAGCCGGTGCTGGTCCGGGTCCATTCCGAGTGTCTGACGGGAGACGTGTTCGGGTCGACCCGCTGCGACTGCGGGCCTCAGCTCCAGAAGGCGCTCGAGATCATCGCCCGCGAGGGCAAGGGGATCATCGTTTACCTCCGGCAGGAGGGAAGGGGCATCGGACTGGTGAACAAGCTCCGGGCCTACGAGCTCCAGGACAAAGGCGAGGATACGGTTCAGGCGAACCACAGCCTGGGATTCAAGGCCGACTACCGCGACTATGGAATCGGAGCCCAAATCCTCCGGGATCTGGGGGCCCGCCGCCTGCGCGTGCTCACCAACAATCCCGTGAAGTTCATCGGCCTGAAAGGCTACGGACTCGAAATCGTCGAGAGGGTCCCCCTCGAGATCCCACCCTCCGGAGAGACGCTGCGCTACCTCAAGACGAAGAAAGAGAAGTTGGGCCACATCCTCTCTCTCGTGTAGATCCGCCGGCTGAATCAGGATCTCGTTGACAGCTTTCTTCTAACCACTATAAAATCAGCAGTTTTTAATCACCAACCGAAGCGGAACGAAGCGGAGACGCGATGTTCGATCAGCTCAGCGGCAGGATCCAGGAGGCGCTGCGCCGGCTGCGCAGCCAGGGCCACCTGACCGAAGCCTCGGTCGGCGAAGGAATCCGCGAGATTCGCCGGGCCCTCCTCGAAGCCGACGTGAACCTGCAGGTCGTTCAGGATTTTCTCGCCAAGGTGAAGGAGCGCGCCGTAGGGGCCGAGGTCCTGGCGAGTCTCTCGCCGGGCCAGCAGCTCGTGGGAATCGTCCATGAAGAGCTGGAGGCGCTTCTGACCGGTCCCGGCCAGAAGCTCCAAACGGCGTCGATGCCGCCGACGGTGGTGGTGCTGTGCGGTCTGCAGGGCTCGGGCAAAACCACCACGGCCGGGAAGCTGGGATTGTACTTGAGGAGCCGGAGCCATCTTCCGATGCTCGTGTCGGTCGACACGCACCGTCCCGCCGCCCGCGAGCAGCTGGCGACGGTGGCCCAGTCCGTCCAGGTGCGCTGGTCGAAAGTGACCGGGGAGGACCCGGTCGACCTCGCCGCGCGCGCCTTGTACGAGGCCCGCCAGTCGGGCAGCGATTATCTTCTCGTCGACACCGCGGGGCGCCTGCAGATCGATCAAAAGCTCATGGACGAGCTCGCCGCGGTGGTGCGCCGGGTGGTGCCGACGGAGATCCTGTACGTCGCCGACGCGATGTCGGGGCAGGACGCCGTGCGCAGCGCCGCCGAGTTCCACCGTCGCGTCCAGCTCACCGGCATCATCCTCACGAAGCTCGACGGGGACGCGCGCGGCGGCGCCGCCCTCTCGGTGCGCAGCGTGACGGGCGTTCCGATCAAGTTCGTGGGGACCGGAGAGAAGCCGGGGGATCTGGAGGCGTTTCATCCCGATCGGATGGCCTCGCGGATTCTCGGCATGGGCGACGTCCTGAGCCTCGTGGAGAAGGCGCAGACTGCCTTCGATCAAAAGGAAGCCGAGGCGATCGAGAAGAAGCTCCGGAAGCAGGAGTTCACCTTGCAGGATTTCCTCGATCAGATGGGCAAGATCCGCCGGATGGGCTCGCTCCAGGACATCCTCGGGATGATCCCGGGTCTCCCGGCGATGGCCGGCGCGGAGGTGGACGAGAAGAAGATGGTCCGCACCGAGGCCATCATCCGCTCCATGACGGCGGTGGAAAGGCGCCGGCCGGAGATCCTCGACGGCAGCCGCCGGCGGCGGATCGCGCGCGGCTCCGGCACCTCGGTGCAGGAAGTCAACGCGTTGCTCAGGCAGTTCAAACAGGCGCGCAAGATGATGCGCGTCTTTTCCGGGAGCGGGCCCCGCCCCTCCCTGCGATCCCTCGCGAAGGGATTCCGAAAGTGAAGGCGCGCGCGCGCCTCGCCATCCATAGGGAGGAGAAGCCATGCTGAAGATCCGTCTGAGAAGGGCCGGGACGCGAAGCAAGCCCTTCTACCGAATCGTGATTTCGGAATCGACGAACCGGCCCGAAGGGGAGTTCGTGGAGAACCTGGGCCATTACGATCCCAAGACCGAGCCGATTACCTTGAAAGTCGACGTCGCCCGCGCCGAGGCCTGGATCAAGAAAGGCGCCACCGCTTCCGACACCGTCCGCAAGCTGTTGGAGCGGGCGCGCGTGGCGCAAACCTAAAGCGCGCCGCGGAGAGCCATCGATGAACCCGGGGGAGAGAAAGATCCAGACCATGGTCGAGACGCTGGTGCGAGCCTTCGTCGATCGCCCGGAAGACGTCGTCGTGAGCCCGGCCCAAAGGCCCGACGCCGGCGTTCTGGAGCTGACGGTCGCCCCTTCGGACATGGGAAAAGTGATCGGCCGGCAGGGGAGGACGGCCCGGGCGCTGCGCACCTTGGTATCCCTGGCGGCCGAGAAGCTGAATCGCCGCTTCCACCTGCAGATTCTGGACTAGATCTTGACAGGGGGCGGACCTGAGGCCGAGGGGGAGCGCTGGGTACAGGTGGCGCGGAAGGCCACCTTGCGAGGTCCCAAGGGTCTTTTGACAGCCCGCCTCGTCGGCAAGGGCAATCCTTTTCGGTCCGGGCAGCGCGTGGCGTTGCGACGCGGCGGCGACCATCGAGAGTATTCCCTTCAAAGCGCCGAAGTGTACCGCGACCGAGTGGTGCTAAAGCTTGCCGGGCTGACCACCGCCCAGGACGCGGCCGTGCTGGAAGGCTCGGATATCTTGCTCCAAAGCAAGGATTTGGTTGACCTTCCAGAGGGCACTTATTATATTTTCCGCCTCGTAGGCCTGAGGGTGATCGGGCCGGAGAAGCGCTGCTTGGGGAGAGTTTTCGAAGTCATCTCAACCGGCGGGACCGATCTGCTCGTGGTCCATGATGAGGCGGGGGAAGAGCGCTTGATCCCCTTTGCCCGCGCCATTTGCAAGCGCATCGACCCGGAAGAGGGGATTATCGAGATCGACCCCCCGGAAGGGCTGCTGGAAATCGAATGAACTTCGATGTCTTGACCATTTTTCCGGGGATGTTCGAGGGCCCGCTGACGGAGAGCATCCTGAAGCGCGGACAGGAGAGAGGTCTTCTCTCCATCCGCCTTCACGATCTTCGCCATTACGCCCACGACCGCCATCGTCAAGTGGATGACACTCCTTACGGCGGAGGGGGGGGCATGATCCTGATGCCTGGCCCGATTTTCGAGGCGGTGGAAGCGATTCGGAAGGAGTTTCCGGCGGGCCGGGATCGCGTCATCCTGCTCAGCCCCCAAGGGCCGCGCTTCAATCAGGAAAAGGCCCGGGAGCTCTGCCGGGACTGGGATCGCCTCCTGCTGATCTGCGGGCGGTACGAAGGGGTCGACGAAAGGGTGCGGGAATTCCTGGTCGACGAGGAAATTTCCGTCGGGGATTACGTCCTCACCGGAGGGGAGATTGCCGCCATGGTGCTCATCGACGCGGTGTCCCGGCTGAAACCCGGCGTCCTGGGCGGCGAGCGCAGCGCCGAAGAGGATTCCTTCATGGAGGGGCTGCTGGAATACCCGCAATACACGCGCCCGGCGGTTTTCCGCGGCCATCCGGTGCCGGAAGTCCTTTTGTCCGGCAATCACGCCGAAATCCAACGCTTTCGGCGCGAGATGGCCTTGAAGAACACGAGAATCAAGCGGCCCGATCTGATTCCGGCCTCCGATGTCGGCAAGCGCTGAAGCCCGACGGAGGGGCCGGTCAACACGCAAGCAGGGAGAGGCATCATGGACTGGGTGAAGATGGTTGAGGCGCGGGAGTTGCGGGAAAAGGCGCCGGTTTTCTCGGTCGGCGACACGGTGAAGGTCCACGTGAAGGTGAAGGAAGGGGAGAAGGAGCGCGTGCAGATTTTCGAGGGGATGGTGATCTCCCGCCGGGGCGGAGGGGTGAGCGCCTCGTTCACCGTCCGGAAGATATCGGACGGAGTCGGGGTGGAGAGGATTTTCCCGCTGCACTCGCCGATCCTCGAGAAGGTCGAAGTGACCCGGCAGGGCCGCGTCCGCCGCGCCAAGCTCTACTACCTCCGCGAAAGGCGCGGCAAGTCGGCGAGGATCCAGGAAAAGAAGTACGTGTGAATCGGAAGCTGTCGGCGTGAGGTGGATTCACGAAGACACGCTCCGGCGGGAAGGTTTCCGCCGCATCGCCGGCCTCGACGAGGTCGGCCGGGGCTCGCTGGCCGGACCCGTGGTGGCGGCCGTGGTGATCCTGGATCGATCGGCCCGCCTCCCCGGAGTGCGCGATTCCAAGCTTCTTTCCGAGGACCAGCGCCGGTCGCAATTCGGCAGGATCGCGCTCTCGGCGATGGCGTACGGCTTCGGAGTCGTGGAGGCCGAGACGGTGGACCGGATCAACGTGCTGGAGGCCTCGCGCCAGGCCATGGTCGCGGCGATCGGCTCGCTCGCCGAGCCGCCCGACGCGCTGCTCATCGACGCCGTGAGGCTTCCCGACGTCGATCTCCCGCAGCGCAGCCTCGTTCACGGCGATCGCCGGTGTCTTTCGATCGCGGCGGCCTCCATCCTCGCGAAAGTCTTCCGGGATGAGATCATGAAAGAGCTCGACGGCGTGTTTCCCGGCTATCGCTTCCGCTTCAACAAGGGCTACGGCACCGAAGAGCACCTGCGCGCGCTCACTTTCCTGGGCCCCACCCCACTGCACCGCCTGAGCTTCTCCGGCGTTCAGCCGCCTCTGTTTCCCGAGGAGGATTGATGGCCGTCAACCGGGCCAAGCTCCTGGAATCGGCGGACAAGCTGGTCCGCCAGGGGAAGCTGGAAGAAGCGATCCGCCAGTACATGGCCCTTTCCGAGGACAATCCGCGCGACGTCAACACGATCAACCGCATCGGCGACCTCTACGTGCGGCTCCGCAAGAACAAGGAGGCGATCCGCCAGTTCATGCGCATCGCCGATTTCTACGCCGGGGACGGGTTCCATCTCAAGGCGATCGCGATGTACAAGAAGATCACCAAGCTGGATCCGTCGAACGTCGACGCCAACGAGAGGCTCGCCGACCTCTATGCGAAGCAGGGGCTGGTGATCGAGGCGCGCACTCAATTCCTGAGCCTGGCCGAACAATGCCTCCGATCCGGGCAAAAGCCGAAGGCGATTGAGATCTACCAGAGGATCCAGTCGATGGAGCCGGACAACCTCAAGGCCCGGGTCATCCTCGCCGACTTGATCGGGAAAGAAGGAGATCCGCGCAAGGCCGCGGACGGTTTCGTCGCCGCGGCGGAGGATTTGCTGGAGCGCGGGCTTCACGACGAGGCCCTCAAGGTCCTCGTCAAGGCGGCCCGGACGCAGCCCGGGCGAGCCGACATTCACGACCGGATCGCCGCCGTCCTGCGGGCCGGAGACAAGAGGCCGCAGGAGCTGGTCGGCACTCTCGAGGGGATGCATCTCGCCAGCCCGGGCACCGCCGGATACGTGGAGATGCTGGCCGAGGCGTACCTCAAGATGGGCCGGGTCTCCGATTTCCAGAAGCTCGTGAAGTCGGCCAAATCGGGGGAGGCTCGGGTCGCCCTCGCCCTCGCCGAGGCGCGCTTCCACGTGTCGCAAGGCGACTCCGAGAAGGCAGTCACCCGGCTGGCCGCAGCCGCCGGAGAAGCGATCCGCGACCCGGGTCCGGAGCAGGGGGCGGTGCTTCTCGAAGAGGCCCTGAAAATAAAGCCTGAATCCGTCGAGATGCTGGAGAAGCTGCTGGACCTCTGGACCACCGCCTCGGAGCCGAAGGGGATCGCCTCGGCCGCGGAAAGGCTGGCCCGGCTCTACTGCGGCGGAGACGACTGGGAGCGCGCCTCGGGAATGTTGGATCGAATCCGTGAAGTCGCCCCGGACCATCCCGCGCTGGAGGCGCTTCGCGAGAAGGTCAACGCCGGTCTCGGGATCGGGGCCTCCGGAGGGCCGGACGAGATGGCCGGCTCGGTTCCCACCCTGGACGAGCTGGAGAAGGTGGTCGAGCTGGAATCCGACTCGGAGGCGGACGCCGGAGAGGAGCAATTCGCCGAGCTCGACGCGGAGCTCGCCTCGGGAGCCGACGAGCCTGAAATCGGCGATGAAAGCCAGGACGCGGCCTATTCGGGAAAGAGCGTCATCCAGGAGATGCGCGGCGAGCCTCCCGGCAAGGAAGTCGACGAGGATTTCCTCAGCGAGCATCTCACCGAGGCCGAAGTCTTTCTGAAGTATGGCCTCGCGGAAAAGGCCCGGGAGCAGCTCCAAGCCATCCTCGATCGGTATCCCGAGCATGTCCCCTCCTTGAAGAAGATGAAGAACATCTACGCGGAGGACGGAAGAAAATCGGATGCCGCCGGGATCTGCCGGAGAATCGCGGAAGTCCATCGAGCGCGTGGCGAAGAGGAAGCGGCGCGTGAGGCGGAGGAGCAGGCGCGGGAGCTCGATCCGGCGGGCGCCGCCCCGGGGCGCGCGGCGCCGGCTCCGGCTCCGGCGAAGGCGGCCGCTCCCTCCCCGGCCCCGGAGCGCGGGATGGATATGGATCTGGAGCTGCCGGATCCGGAAGCGGGCATTCCGCGGGCGACGGGGACGATCCCGGCCGCCAGGAAGGCAGGAGCCCCGGCGCTTCAAGTCAGCGAACCCGACGAACTCTCGATCGAGCTGGACGACGAACCCGCCGAGGAGCCGGAGGAGCGGCCCTTCGGCCTCGATCCGGAGAAGGCGAGCCAGTTCGACTTCTACCTCGAGCAGAATCTCGTGGAAGAGGCCGAAGAGGTTCTAAGGGCGATGGAGCGGACCGCGCCCGGAGATCCGGAGCTGATTCGCCGCCGGGCGCTTCTTGAGGACCGCCGGCCGGCGCCCGCTCCACCCCTCACCGCAAGCGGGGCGTCGGGGAATCTCGACCTGGACGTCGAGCGAGCCTTCGGCGGAACCCCCACGATTCCAGAGGACGCCTCCGAATCGGCAACCGACGGCACCGAGGAAGGCTTCTTCGATCTCGCGGCCGAGCTGAAGAGCCACATTCAAGGCCAGCCCGGCGACCTGGGCGGGGGCGAGAATCCGCCGCCTCTTCGCGAGGAAGCCAGCATCGACGAGATCTTCAAGGCGTTTCGCAAGAAGGTGGATCAGCAAGTCGAGGAGGAGGATTACGAGACGCGCTACAACCTGGGAATCGCCTACAAGGAGATGGGCCTCCTCGACGAGGCGATCGGGGAGTTCCAATACGCCTCCCGGGATCCCAAGCTCTTTCTCGAGTGCTGCAGCATCCTGGGAATCTGCTTCAAGGAAAAAGGAATGACCGACCTGGCCATCAAGTGGTACCGCAAGGCCTTGGAGAGCACCGGCCACTCCGAGGACAAGTATCAGGGTCTCCGCTACGATCTCGGCGAGCTTTACGCCGAGAAGGGAGACTATTCCCACGCCCTCTCGTTCTTCTCCGAAGTGTACGGAATCAACTCCAATTACCGGGACGTCGCCCTGCGGATCCGGGAGCTGAGGAAAAGAGTCGGCTGACGCGATCCGGAGGCGCCCCGTGCCGCGCGAAACGATCCCCCGCCGGGTAGTCGGTCTGCGAATCGTCCGGCGCCTTCCGCCTTCGGGACCGGGCTTCCTGTCGCTTTTCCGGGCGGTTCTGCGCAACGAATACGAAAGCGGCGAATCCTCGGCGGCCTATCGTTACGAGATGGTCGAGAGACGGGGAATCGACAGCGTCGCGATCATGCCGTTCTTCAGGGGCGCGAGCCCGGTGCGGGTCCTCGTCAAGGCGGGATTCCGCCCGGCCCTTTTTCTGCGCGGATCGCGTCCGGCGCCCGGAGAGCCGGCTCGGAAGCGGTCCTGGACGGTGGAGGCGGTGGCGGGAAGCCTGGAGCCGGGGGAGACGAGCGTCGCCCAGATCCGGCGGCGCGCCGCTCGCGAGCTGCGCGAGGAGACCGGCTATCGGGTGCGGCCGGAGGATTTTCGCCCGCTGGGCGCCGGGTTCTTTCCCTCGCACGGCCAGTGCACCGAGAAGATCCACTTGTTCGCGGTCTGTCTGGACCACCGTGCGGCCTCGCTTCCGAAAGGGGACGGTTCGATCAACGAGGCAGAGACCTGGTCGCTCCTTCTGGGGGCCCGGGATCTGATCGCGCGCTGCCGCACCGGCGAGATCGAGGATCCGAAGCTCGAGATTGGGGTCGTCCGCCTCCTCGAGCATCTGCGCCGCCGCGGGCGGGGCGGATTGGCCTGAACCGGGACAAAGTGCGCCAAAATGGGAACAGGCGCGAGCCAGGATGGCGGCCCGGGCCGAGTGACGACCGGCTCGAGCTGATGCCGTATTTGATACGCCGCGAGGAACTTAGGATTCTCACGAGTCTCCGGCTTTCGCTCTGGCAGCCATCTTGCTTGGAAGAGAGACAATCACGGAGAAGCGCCGAGCCCGTGAGCAGAGAACCAGGCGCGGCGATTCTTCGTAGCAAAGTGTGAGTGAGTAGGCAGCCGGTGCAGGTTCGTCGATCCACGAAACAACCTGCCCTCCATAACCCCCCCACCTCAACGAGAGAGAGCAAAATTGCCCGCACCGGCTGCCGGGCATCCTTCCGCCCGCCCGCGCCGCGATCGTCTTCTGCGGCACGAATCGTCCCGCCGCCGCCGTCCGATCGGTCCTTGACAGTGCCGAACGCCATCTGATACTGTGTGCTCCCAATTGCCATAAAACAAACGAGATACTTACTCGTGCCGGGGGCGGCGCGTAAGCAGAGGGAATCATGGCCGAAGCCAAGACATATCGAAACTTCATCAACGGGGAATGGGTCGCCTCCAGTTCGGGGAAAGTATTCGAGAACCGGAACCCCGCCGATCATTCCGAGATCGTCGGCTGCTTCCAGGACAGCTCGCGAGAAGACGTCGACCAGGCCGTCGCCGCCGCCCGCGAGGCCTATCGGAAGTGGCGTCTGACGCCGGCTCCCAAGCGCGCCGAATACGTCTACAAAGTCGGGGAGATCCTGGTTCGCCGCAAAGAAGAGTACGCGCGCGAGATGACGCGTGAGATGGGCAAGATTCTCAAGGAGACCCGCGGCGACGTGCAGGAGGGGATCGACATCTCGTACTACACGGCGGGCGAAGGGCGTCGCATGTTCGGCCGGACGGTTCCTTCGGAGCTGCCGAACAAGTACGCCATGTCCTTACGCATGCCGGTGGGAATCTGCTCGCTGATCACGCCGTGGAATTTCCCGATGGCGATCCCATCGTGGAAGCTGATGCCCGCCCTGGTCTGCGGGAACACGGTGGTCCTGAAGCCCGCCTCCGACACGCCGCTGAGCGCCTATCACCTCGTCAAGGTCTGCCAGGAAGCGGGGATTCCGCGCGGCGTCGTGAATCTCGTCACCGGATCGGGGCGCAACGTCGGCACGCCGCTTCTCGAGCATCCGCACGTCGATCTCGTGTCGTTCACCGGATCCACGGAAACCGGGGGCCAGGTCGGCGAGACCGCCGCCCGTCTGTTCAAGCGATGCTCCCTGGAGATGGGAGGGAAGAACGCGATCATCGTCATGGACGATGCGCGTCTCGATCTGGCGCTGGACGGGGTGCTCTGGGGCGCGTTCGGCACGGCGGGGCAGCGGTGCACCGCCACGAGCCGGGTGGTCGTCCACAAGAAGGTCTATGACGAGTTCATGGAGAAGCTCGTCGAGCGGGCGAAGAATCTGAAAGTCGGGGACGGCCTCGACGAGACCGTGGAGATGGGGCCGGTCATCAACGAGGCCGCGGTCAAGAAGATCACCGACTACGTCCAGATCGGAAGAGACGAAGGGGCCACCCTGACGTGCGGCGGCGTGCGTCTCACCAAGGCGGAGCTGGGGCGCGGGTTTTTCTTCTCGCCGACCATCTTCGGCGACGTCAACCCCGGAATGCGCCTGGCCCAGGAGGAGATATTCGGCCCCATCCTTTCGGTGATTCCCTGCGACGGTCTCGATCAGGCGATCGAGATCGTCAACGGCGTCAAGTACGGCTTGTCGTCGGCCATCTACACACAGGACGTGAACCGGGCCTTCGTGGCGATGCGGGATCTCTTCACGGGGATCTTCTACGTCAATTCCTCCACGATCGGCGCCGAAGTCCAGCTGCCCTTCGGAGGCACGAAGCAGACCGGCAACGGCCATCGGGAGGCGGCGGACACGGCGCTGGACATCTTTTCGGAGTGGAAGGCCGTCTACGTCGATTTCAGCGGCAAGCTGCAGAAAGCGCAAATCGACAGCTGATTCGCGGACCGGGGTTTTCCTCCCTCGAGCGTGGGGCCTCGATGATTCTCGGCGTTCCGAAGGAAGTCAAAGACAAGGAATTCCGCGTCAGCATGGTTCCGGCCGGCGTCAAGAGCCTCACCGACTCCGGTCATCCGGTTTTGATCCAGAAGTCGGCGGGTCTCGGGAGCGGCATCTCGGACGAGGAGTATGCGGCCGCGGGGGGCACGCTGGTCGACGACGCCGAGTCGGTCTTCGCGCGCTCCGAGATGATCGTCAAGGTCAAGGAGCCGCAGCCCGCCGAGATCGCGCGGCTGCGGCGCGGTCAGATCCTCTTCACCTATCTTCACCTCGCTCCCGACCGGGCCCAGACTTTGGGCCTGCTGCAGGCCGGGGTCACGGCGCTCGCCTACGAGACGATCGAAGAGGCGGACGGATCCCTTCCGCTGCTCACGCCGATGAGCGAGGTGGCCGGCCGGATGTCGATCCAGGTCGGAACCCACTATCTCCAGCGCACGCAGGGAGGCCTCGGGATCCTGCTGGGAGGCGTCCCGGGCGTCCTTCCGGGGCAGGTCGTCATCATCGGCGGCGGCACGGTGGGCACCAACGCCGCGAAGCTGGCGCTAGGCCTCGGAGCCCGCGTCACGGTCCTCGAGCGCTCCGCCGACCGGATGCGCTATCTCGACGACATCTTCGGGGGGCGGGTCGAGACGTTGATGTCGAATTCCTACTACCTCGCCGAGTCGGTGGCCCGCGCCGACCTGCTGATCGGGGCGGTGCTCATCGCCGGCGCCTCCGCTCCGAAGCTCGTGAAACGCTCCATGGTCGCGACGATGAAGCGGGGCGCGGTGATCGTCGACGTGGCGGTCGATCAGGGGGGATGCATCGAGACGACCCATCCCACCACCCACAGCGAGCCGATCTTCGAGATCGACGGCGTCGTTCACTATTGCGTCGCCAACATGCCGGGCGCCGTGCCCCGGACCTCGACCTACGCGCTCACCAACGTGACCCTTCCCTATATCTTCCGGGTAGCCCAGCACGGTCTCAAGGAAGCCCTTCGCAACGACTCGGCCCTGGCCCTCGGCCTGAACGTTCACGAAGGAAGGGTCGTGCACCCGGCGGTCGCCGAATCGCAGGGACTGCCCAGCGTGGCGCGCGAGACGATCCTGGCATGACCCAGCCCGCCCCGTCCTGGCGCTTGCTGATCGATTCGCCGCAGGACGGCTTCCGCAACATGGCTCTCGACGAAGCGCTCCTCGAGACCTGCCGGCAGGGAGCCTACCCTCCGGGCGCCTTTCCCGCGCTCCGCCTCTACGGATGGAGCGTCCCGACTCTTTCGCTGGGCCGGTTCCAGGACTCTCTCCGAGCCGTGGATCAGGGTTTCTGCCGGGAGCACGACATTCCCCTCGTCCGCCGTCCCACCGGCGGCGCGGCGGTGCTCCACGATCGCGAGGTGACGTATTGCCTGGTCGGGCCGACTCAAGAGCCTCCCTTCGCCGGGTCGCTCCTGGAATCGTACCGATTGATCGCCGCGGGCATCGCCTCGGCGCTCAGGCTTCTTGGGATCGAGCCCGATCCTCAGGTCCCCGCCCCCGCTCTTCCACGCCATCTCCGGCAGGACCAGTGTTTCGCGCGCGCCTCCAGCTATGAGATCACGATCGGGGGCCGCAAGGTCGTCGGATCGGCCCAGGTGCGGCGCAAAGGAGCTTCACTGCAGCACGGCTCCCTGCTCCTCGACGCCAACGAGGATCTGTTCGACGAGGCGACCGGGGGGCAGCGGGGGGAGCGGCGAGGCTGGACCACGCTGGGGATTCTCGCCGGCCGGCGAGTCGGGTTCGAGGAGGCGGCCCTGTCGCTGGCCCGGGGATTGGGCGAGTCTTTCGGGGTGCGCTGGGAGATCTCGGAGGCGACGGGCGGCGAGGAGCGCCTGGCGGAAAAGCTCCGGGCGCGGAAGTACCTCAACGCCCACTGGACGGCGCGCGGGATCTCGGCCTTCAGTCGTATTTGATCAGGATCAAGGTCGCCTCCCGCCCGTCCTTCCCGACGCGGGGCGGTCCGGTCGTTCCGGAAGCGCTCTCCTCACCCGCTTCGGGCCCTTCGGGTTTCCCTTCCAGGGCCTCGGTCAGCTCGCGCAAGTCCCGGCGTCCGATGTCCAGGGGGATGATCCGCTCGCCGCCCTCCTGACGCAAGACGAGGGACCTCTGGTCCTCCGACAACGACAGCTCTCCGCTGCCCTGCTGCAACAGGCGGCGCAGCCCGTCGGCGTCGATCCGGAGCTCCTGCCGGCGGTTGAATTGATAGCGCTGCAGGTAATAAGGAAGGGAGATGCGGAAGTGCTCCGCCTCGGAGCATTGCGCCGTGGGCTCCGTGCCGCGCAGGAACGCCTCCAGGATGATCGGCTGGCAGTCGGTCTCGACGCTCGCCTTCAATCCCGTCTTCCGGTCGACGGGGACGAAGCTGATGCTGGAGGGCCGCGCGAATTTCTCCACGGGACGGCCCTTCAGGGCGTTCTGCATGAAATCGATCCAGATCGGAAGCGCCACGTGGGCGCCGGTCTCGTCCACCCCGAGGCTCTTGCGTTGATCGAAGCCCACCCAGACTCCGACCGCCAGGCTGGGCGTGAACCCCACGAACCAGGCGTCGGCCAGATCGTCGGTCGTTCCGGTCTTCCCGCCGATGGGCCGGTTCAGCACCCGGGCGGCCGATCCCGTCCCCGTCTCGGTGACCCCTTCCAGGGCGTAGGCCATGAGGTAGGCGATGTCGGGCTTCAGCACTTCCTGAACTTGCGGGTGGGCTTCCTCGCGCTGCTTTCCTTCGCGATCCATGACCTTGCGGATCATGTGGGGCTCGACCCGGATTCCCTGATTCGGCAGAACCGAATAGGCGGACACGATGTCCCAAAGCGAGACTTCGGAGGCCCCCAGGGCGAGCGACGGATACGGGCTGAGGTGGCTGCTGATCCCCATCTTGGCGGCGAGGTCGATGGTCTTCCGGTAGCCGACCTGGTTGATTAGCTTGACCGAGACGATGTTCCGGCTCTCTTCCAGGGCGGTCCGCAGGGTCATCGCGCCGTAATACTGGCGCGTGTAGTTCTCCGGCTGATACTCGACGTTGGTCCGGCTGTCGAGGAAAACGGTCGGCTCGTCGAACAGGCTGTCGGCCAGGGTGTAGCCGCTGTCCAGGGCCGTGAGATAGACGAACGGCTTGAACGCCGAGCCCGGCTGCCGCAGCGATTGAATCGCCCGGTCGAACTCGCTGCGCTCGAAATCGTAGCCGCCCACGAGTGCCTTGACTTCGCCCGTGGCCGGCTCCAGGGCGACCAGCGCCCCCTCGACCAGAGGATCCTGATCCAGGGTCACCAGGAGACGCTTGTTCACCCGATCGACCTGCTCCACGGCGAAGAGCGTGACGTCGCCCGGATGGAGGATCGACGCCGGGGAAGCGGCCCGGGTCCACTTGATCTGCTCGGGGCCGAGCGCGGCCTGGTACTCTCCGAAACGGACGGTGGCCGTCTTTCGATCCACGCGCGTCACCAGCCCGTGAATCAGCGAGCCGGGGCCCGGCTGCCGGACCCAATCGGGATGCTTGTAGGTTTCCTCGGTGGCGTTCTTGTCGCGGTAGACGTTGTCGCGGATCGGACGGAAGCCCTGCCGCTTGTCGACCGCGCGCAGTCCCCGGCTGATCGCCTCGTTGGCCGCTTTCTGGAGGACGGGATCGAGCGTCGTGTAGACTTCCAGCCCCTCCTGATACAGGGTCGACTCGCCGTAGACTCGATCCAGATAGCGGCGCACCTCCTCGACGAAATAAGGCGCCATCTCGCTGTCTTCACGGGGCTGGATGGGCTCGAACGTCTCCTTCTTGGCCGCGTCGGCCTGCTCCCGGGTCAGGTAGCGCTCCTCGACCATCCGGTCGAGCACCCGGTTGCGGCGCGCCAGCGCCAGCTTGCGGTTGCGCAGGGGCGAGTAGGCCTCGGGACGCTGCACCATGCCGGCCAGGAGAGCCGACTCCGACAGGGTCATCTCGCGGGCCGGCTTGCCGAAATAGAAGCGCGAGGCGGTCTCGACGCCGTAACGCCCGTGAGCGAGATAGATCTGATTGCAGTAGTAGACCAGGATCTCCTGCTTTGTGTACGCCTTCTCGATCTGCATCGCCAGGATCGCTTCCTGAATCTTCCGGCGGAACGTCTTGTCCGGCTTCAGGAAGAGCATCTTGGCGAGCTGCTGCGTCAAGGTGCTGCCCCCCTCCTTCTTCTTCAGGTGCGTGACGTCGGTGAACAGCGCCCGGGCGGTTCCCCACGGGTCGACCCCGAAGTGGCGATAGAAGCGGGTGTCCTCGGTGGCGATGATGGCCTCGATGAATTGGCGCGGAATCCCCTTGAGGTCGACCAGGATCCGCTTCTCCCCGCCGAACTGATAGGCGGGGGAGCCGTCATCGGCGTAGAGGACCGTGACGACGGGCGGCTTCCAGTTCTCCAGCCGGGTCACTTCCGGAATGTCGGTCGTCAGCAGGTAACCGGCGGCGGCGCCGGTTGCGCCGGCCAGGAGAAAGATGCCGATGACGATCAGGAGGCGTCGCGAAGGGAGTTTTCGGCGGGGCGGCGGCTGCCCAATTCCTTTACCTTCAGTGTTTTCCTCTGCTATCATCGACGGGAGTATAACACAGCGCCCAGGCGAGACAACTCGAGTCAGCCTCCTCCGGAGAGAGAGCATGGGGGACCGTAAGGAGCCTGCCCCGCAAGCCGTTCCGCGCACCCCTCCGCCAGGGGAGAAAGACGCCGCGGCCCCCCTCGACGCGCCCAGGCCGGCCTCCCCGGAGCCGGGCGGACGTTTTCGGCTGGTGTCGGACTACGAGCCGCGCGGCGATCAGCCCGAGGCGATCGAGAAACTGCTCGGCTCGATTCGCTCGGGACGAAATCACCAGGTCCTCCTGGGGGTCACCGGCTCCGGAAAGACGTTCACCATGGCACAGATCGTCGCGGCCTTGAATCGCCCCACGCTCGTCTTCTCGCACAACAAGACCCTGGCGGCGCAGCTCTACCAGGAGTTCAAGCGCTTCTTTCCGGACAATGCGGTGGAGTATTTCGTCTCCTACTACGACTACTACCAGCCCGAGGCCTACGTTCCCCAGACCGACACGTACATCGAGAAGGAATCAACCATCAACGACGAGATCGACCGGCTGCGCCATTCGGCCACCCGCTCCCTCTTCGAGCGCCGGGACGTCGTCATCGTCGCCTCGGTCTCCTGCATCTACGGGCTGGGCTCCCCCGAGGCCTATCACGGAATGATGGTCTTTCTGGAGGAAGGGTCCGATCTCGACCGCGACGCGATGCTGCGCAAGCTCGTCGAGATCCAATACGAGCGGAAGCAGTTCGATCTCGAGCGGGGCGGATTCCGGGTGCGCGGCGACGTCGTGGAGATTTTTCCGGGATACGAGGAGTTCGCCGTCCGCGTCGAGTTCTTCGGGGACACGGTGGAAGCGTTGCACGCGATCGATCCGATCCGCGGCAAGCCGCTCCGCCGGCTCGGGAGGATCCCGATCTATCCCAACTCGCACTACGTGACTCCCCGGGATCGTCTGGAGAAGGCAGTCGAGACCATCAAGACGGAGCTGGCCGAGCGTCTGGCGGACCTGGAAAGCCGCCACAAGCTTTTGGAGGCGCAGCGCCTCCATCAGCGGACCATGTTCGATCTGGAGATGATCCAGGAGATCGGGTACTGCCAGGGGATCGAGAACTATTCGAGGCATCTCACCGGGCGGAGGCCGGGGGAGCCCCCGCCGACGCTGCTCGACTATCTGCCCAAGGACGCGCTGCTCATCATCGACGAGAGCCACGTCACGATTCCCCAGATCAAGGGGATGTTCCGGGGGGACCGGTCGCGGAAGGAGACCCTGGTGGAATACGGCTTCCGCCTTCCGTCCGCCGTGGACAACCGGCCGCTGACTTTCGACGAATTCCGGCAGCGGGTCGGCCAGATCCTGTACGTCTCGGCGACGCCCGGGCCGTACGAGCTCGAGCAGTCCGGGGGCGAGGTCGTGGAGCAGGTGCTCCGTCCGACCGGCCTGATCGATCCCGAAATCGTCGTCCGGCCGATCCGGAATCAAGTGGACGACCTGCTCGCCGAGATTCGCGAGAGGGTGGCGCTGGGCGATCGGACCCTGGTGACCACCCTGACGAAGCGGATGGCGGAGGAGCTGACCCAGTATTATCGGGACGTCGGCGTCAAGGTCGAATACCTCCACTCCGACGTGGCGACCCTGGAGCGCGTCGGGATCCTGCGGCGCCTGCGGAAAGGCGAGTTCGACGTCCTGGTCGGCGTCAACCTCCTCCGGGAGGGGCTGGATCTCCCCGAAGTCTCCCTCGTCGGCGTGCTCGACGCCGACAAGGAAGGGTACCTGCGCTCGGCGGGGGCGCTGATCCAGACGGCCGGGCGGGCCGCCCGGAACGTCAGGGGGCGCGTGATCTTCTACGCCGATCGAATGACCGACTCGATGGCGCGCGCCATCCATGAGACGGGACGCCGCCGCGAGCTGCAAAAAGCCTACAATGAAGAGCACGGGATCACGCCCGAATCGATCGTCAAGTCGCTCGACGAGGTCCTCGGAAGCGTCTACGAGGCCGACTATCTCAAAATCGACGTCGAGGTCGGAGAGGACGAGATCCCCTACGCCAGCCGCTCCGAGCTGGAGCGCGAGATCCTCGCCCTGAGGGCGGAAATGAAGAAGGCGGCCGCCAACCTCGAGTTCGAGCGCGCCGCGGAGCTGCGGGATCGGATCCGGTTCCTGGAGAAGATCGACCTCAGCGCCTGAGTCGGGAAGACATCGATGGACATTCATCTGACGCCGGAAGCCCGGGAGCTTCTCCTGGAGGACAAGCTCTCCGAGCTTCCCGACGCCCCCGGGGTCTACCTCTATAAGGACGGCCGCGGCCGCGTTCTCTACGTCGGCAAGGCGGCCTCGCTGCGGAGCCGGGTCCGCTCCTACTTCCAGAAGAGCGCCCAGCACCCGCCCAAGACCCTCGCCCTGGTCGCCGAGATCCGGGATCTCGAGCTGATTCTCACCGCCAGCGGCACGGAAGCCCTGATCCTCGAGAACAACCTCATCAAGAGGGAGCGGCCCCGTTACAACGTCCTCATGCGGGACGACAAGAACTTCCCCTATCTCAAGATGACTTTCGGGGATCCCTTTCCGCGGGTCGTCCTGGTGCGACGGGCGAAGCTGGACGGCAGCCTGTACTTCGGCCCTTTCCTTCCGGCGAGCGGAGCGCGCAAGGCGCTCCGCATGGTGGCGCGCTTCTTCCGGGTCGCCATCTGTCACGAGAGGCTCGACGGGAGCCGGCCGCGTCCCTGCCTCTACTACCAGCTCAATCAATGCACGGGGCCCTGCGCGGGGCTGGTCGCCCAAGAGGATTATCGGCAGCAGGTCCAGGAAGCCCGGATGTTCCTTGAAGGCAGGAACCGCGAGCTGCTCGGCCGTCTCAAGGAGCGCATGCAGGAAGCGTCGCGCCAGGAGCAGTTCGAGACGGCGGCTCACTATCGCGATCTGCTGCATTCGATCGAGGGGCTCGCGGTCCGCCAGCGCTTCAGCTCGGTGGGACTCGAGGATCAGGACTATTTCGCCCACCATCGGGAAGGGGACCAGGCGGCGCTGCAGATCTTCCAGATGCGCCACGGAGTCGTCGCGTCGCGCCGGGAATTCACCTTCGAGAAGGCCTCCGAGCCCGAGGACGAGCTCACCGCCGCCTACCTCCAGCAGTACTACGCCTCGGTGGAGGAGGTTCCCGCGGAGATCTACGTCCCGGCGGAGCCCGCCGGAAAGGATCTGCTGGAGGAGTGGCTCAGCCAGAGGAAGGGCGTGCGCGTGCGAATTCTCGTCCCGCATCGCGGTCCCAAGCGGGCCTTTCTGGAGACCGTGGCGCAGAACGCCAAGCTGGCGTTCGAGAGCGTGTTCCGCAGCGGCCATACCCACGGCGTCGAGGCGGCCGAGGCGCTGCGGGAGTCGCTCGGACTGGAGGAGACGCCGCTCCGGATCGAAGCGTTCGACATCTCCAACCTGCATGGCAGCGACTCGGTGGCCTCGATGGTCGTCTGGGAAGGGGGCAAGATGCGGCCGGCGGAATACCGGACCTTCCGGGTCAAGACCGTGGAAGGAGCGGACGATTTCGCGTCGATCGCCGAAGTCGTGGGACGGCGGTACACGCGCCTCGTCCGGGAGGGCAAGGATCTTCCCGACCTGGTGCTCATCGACGGCGGCAAAGGGCAGCTCTCCGCGGCGGCGGCCGTTCTGGAAAAGCTCGACCTGGTGACCCTGCGCCTGGTCTCGATCGCCAAGAGGGAGGAGATTCTCCACCTCAAGGGGCAGGACCGGGAGTTCGCCCTCGACCATTCTTCGCCGGCTCTTCACCTCGTCCAAAGGATCCGGGACGAAGCCCATCGCTTCGCGATCACCCGGCATCGGCGCTCCCGATCCCGGCGCACCCTGACCACCGCGTTGATGGAGATTCCCGGGATCGGCGTGTCGCGCGCCCGGAGGCTTCTGAAGACGTTCGGCAGCGTCAAGGGGATCCTGGCCGCCTCGCAGGAAGATCTGGTGAGGGAAGTGGGCCCGG
Organism: Candidatus Polarisedimenticolia bacterium; assembly: GCA_036004685.1. Lineage (NCBI taxonomy): Bacteria > Pseudomonadati > Acidobacteriota > Candidatus Polarisedimenticolia > Candidatus Polarisedimenticolia bacterium. The sequence goes on from DASYRE010000048.1 coordinate 68,595, forward strand.
CGCTGGCCGAGCGAATCCGGCGCAACCTCTCGGGCCCCGGCGCCCGCGAGGCCGGCGAACCCTCCGTGAAAGCCGATTTAACTCATTGAACCACTGAGCCTTGCACCGGTTCTCCCCGGAACCTATATTCTCCGGTACGTCCTGAACGTCCGGACCGGAATGCGGGGAGGCTTGAAAATGCTGGCTCGATTCTTCAAGAGCGGACCGGGAATCCTGCTTCTGACGCCATTGGTTCTCCTCGCCGGAGCGGGCGGGCTGGTCGGCTACCAGATCCATCAGGTCACCCATCCACCGCGCCTTCACGACACGAATCATCCCGGCGATTTCCTCATGCGCGCCGACGACATCGACTTCCAGAGCACCGATGGAGTGTCGCTCTCCGGGTGGCTCATCCATGGCGAGCGTGAAGCACCGGTCATCCTCCTCTGCCATGATCTGGGCGAGTCGAAGAGCGTCTTCCTGGACTCGGCCGTGGCGCTGCAGCGGATGGGGTACAACCTCTTCCTGATCGATTTTCGCGGACACGGCGAGAGCGGCGGGACCGCGAGCACCCTGGGGAATCAGGAGCGGTACGACGTGATGGGGGCGGTCGATTTTCTGCGGATGCGGCGCGATCTTTCGTCCGACCGCATGGGGATATGGGGGGTGGGGATGGGAGCCTACGCTGCCGTCCTCGCGGCCCAGGAGAGGAAGGGCCTGGTCGCCTTGGCGCTCGATTCGCTGTATCCCGACATCAACGCCTACCTCGATCAGGCGCTGTTCAAAGGGGTGCCCCGGGGCGCGTCGCGGGTCACGAGCTACGCTTCGACTTTCTACGGACCGTACTTCCAGTGGAAGATTCCCCGCGGCGAGATCGCCCAGGCGGTGACCCGTCTGGCGGACCGGAACCTCCTGTTCGTCGCCGGCGACTCCAAGCCCTGGAGCGTGGAAGCGGGGAAGGCCCTCTACGCCGCGGTCCCCGAGGGGGGAGGCTCCGACAAGAACCTGCTCCTGTTGGGCAGCAGCGGGGTGGCCGGGCTCTATGCCGAAGACAAGCGGAAATACGAGGAGGCGATCACCGGCTTCTTCGGAACCTACCTTCACGTTCACCCGGAGCAGGCCCCCGAGAACATCCAGGTCAAGATTCCCTAGCGTCTCCGCCGCGCCGGTCGTCCGGGACGGATAGGCCCGCCCTCCCGTGATAACATTCCTCCACCCAGGGAATCGCCCCGCTCCGGGGCGGAGAGATCGATGCCTCCACGACCGGCTTCGCCGCGCTTCTTCTCGCTTGCGCCCGCTCCCCCCGCCAAGGTCCGCCGGTTCCTCGAGGAGCACGCCCGGCTCGTCGACCGGGAGATGGACCGTCTCCTTCCGGCGGTGTCCCCCGAATCGGCGGATGTCGCCGCCGCCATGCGCTACACGGCGCTGGCCCCCGGAAAACGGCTGCGTCCGATCCTGGCCCTCGCCGTCGCCGATCTCTATCGCGCCCCGCGGGAGCGAGTCGTGCCCGCGGCCTGCGCGCTGGAGATGGTGCACGCCTGTTCCCTGATCCTGGACGATCTTCCCTGCATGGACGACGCGGCGACGCGCCGGGGAAGGCCCGCGAATCATCGCGTCCACGGCGAGGCCACGGCCGTCCTGGCGGCCTTCGCGTTGCTGAATCTGGCCTACGGAATCCTTTCCGGCGCGGCGGCCGGGCTCGGCGACAGCATCCGGGCCGAGGCGGGAAGACGCTTGAGCCTGGCTCTGGGCACCGACGGGATGATCGGCGGCCAGGCGCTGGATCTCGCGGTTTCTCCTTCCGGGGTGAATCTGGATCGTCTGGAGAAGGTCCACAGCCGGAAGACGGGGAGTCTCTTCATTGCCTCGGTGGAAGTGGGCGCGATCCTCGGGGGCGCGCCCGAAAAGGAGCGTTCGGCGCTGGCCGCTTTCGCGAAGAACCTGGGGCTGGCGTACCAGATCGTCGACGATCTCCTCGACGCGACCGGATCGATCGAGCAGATCGGCAAGCCCGTCCATGCCGACCCGCGCGGCAACTTCGTCGATCTCGCCGGTGTGGAGGGGGCCCGGCATCTGGCGCGGGAGCTCGCCGACTGCGCCGTGGAGCACCTTTCGCCGCTGGGGAATCGGAGCTCGCTGCTCCGCGGCCTCGCCTCCGAATTGATCCACCGGGAACGCTGAATTGAGCATGGATCGATCCGCGGGCGATCCGATCGAATCCCTCCGGGACGCGTTGCGCCGGCGCGGTTATCTCGATCGCGGCCTGGATCGGATGATGCTGAGGGACGCCGGATCCCGCGCCGGCTGGCTGGTCGGCTGCCTGCGCGCCGGATTGCTCTCCGGCGCCTTCCTCGGCTTGGCTCTCCTGCTCGTCCTCGTGCTCAGCCGGCAGCCCCTCTTGACCTCCCGGGAGACAGCGCTTCTGGGCGTCTATCTCGCCGCGCTTTCGATCTTCCTGATGACGGTCTTCGAGATCGGTTGCGCTCTTCTCGCCCGCCTGCTCGTGGGCGTCGCTCCCCGATCGCGATGGGACGCGGGGAAGATCGCGCGCACGGTGGGCGTGACCGGAACTCTGGCCGCGGCCCTCTACCTGTCGCTTTGGTGGCACGGGCGCGGCGGCGGAGGCCCGGCGGCGCAGTTCGCGGTCATCGCGGTCATCCTGGCTCTGAGCCTGGCCTTCGGCCGACTCACCTCCCTGGCCGCCTTGCTCTCCCTCATTCGGCCCGGGCGCCTCCCCGCGCCCCGGGCCGGCGGCGTGCGGGCCCGCCTGGTCGTCTCGATCGGGCTCCTCCTGCTGGTGGGGACGCTGATCCTGGCGCCCTGGGGAAGGAATCGCTCCACATCGTCGAGTGCTGCGAGAATTCCCCCGGCCGCGCTGCATCCTGCCCCCGGGAGAATCCTCTGGGTCGCCATCGACGGCCTCGGTGATGAGCTTTTCCGGACCTTGAAGTCGGCGGGCCATCTTCCGTACATCGCCTCGCTCCAAGCGCAAGGATGTCTCGTCGGCCTGTCGCGGCCGGCGGCGGAGCCCCCGTCGATCTGGGTGAGCGCCGCCACCGGATTCCCGCCCGAGCGCCACGGGATCCGCGGGGTCGACACGGCGACTCTGGCGGGGATCGATGCGCCGGTCGGCGATTCGGCCTGGGCGGGTCCCTTGCTTCGGGCGGCGAAATGGATGGCGCCCTGGCTGCCCCCGGTGCGTCAGATCCCCGTTTCGGGGGTCTCGCGCCAAGACAAGATGATTTGGGAAATCATGAGCGATCTCGGGCGCCCATCCTACGTCGTGAATTGGTGGGCCACCTGGCCGGCCGGGGAGGGTCTAGGGGTCCTCATCACCGAGCGGGCCTATTTCCGTCTCGACGCGGGCGGCCCTCCCGACCGGGAGATTTCGCCTCGAGAGGAATTCGAGCGCCTGCGCGCCCAATTCCCCGAATTCCTGCGCCTGCACCCGCGCGGAAGTCTGGGGCGCCCGGGGAGGGATCCCGGCGTGGCAGGAGCAGAGCTCGACACCTATCATCTGGATCGGGCCGCGGATGCCTGGAAGGATGGGCACTGGCCGCTGGTCGCGGTCTATCTGAACGGCGGCGACCTCATCGCCTCGGGGTTCAAAGGCGCGGAGCATCCCGCCGGCGGCGTGCAGAGGGCGGCCTCTCTGATCGCGCACCTCGACTACGTCGATTCCCGGGTCGAGGAGATGGCCGCGGCGCGGCGGCCCGGGGACGTCCTCCTCATCCAGGGCGACCCCGGCCGGGAGTCGGATCCCGCGGGCGATTCCGGCTTTCTTCTTATGATCGGGCGTGGAATCGGGCACCAGACGGTCCGCGGGCGCCTTCTGGACGTCACCCCCACTCTTCTGCGGATCGCGGGGTTGCCGCTCTCCCGGGAGATGGCAGGGAGGCCCGCGGAAGCCTGCCTCGACGGCGCGGTGTTCGGCGATCCTAACGGGCTCCCCTCCATCGCCGGCTACGGCGAGCGACGTCCTGCCGACAGTCGCGCCTCCGATTTCGATCCTGAAGTTCTGGAACGGCTTCGCTCCCTGGGCTATATTCGCTGAAAGCCGGATCGGCCGGGAAGGCAGGCGAGGAGAGGCAGATTCCCCTTTACAGTCGCGGCTTTCTATCGTATATTCCGAGCTGACTTACAATTAGGCCGATGCTCTCTCGGTCGTCAAGGCGCGAGCGGCGCGGGCGACAGTCGACGCTGCGGCAACCGGCGCCATCACGGAGAGGCTTATCGAGAACCTCGCCAGAGAGTTGGAATTCCACCCCACGCCCGATTTCTTCACCCGAAACCTCAAGCGGCGGGGAACGGGGTCGGCACGGATTGCGATAGCGGGACTGGGCTTGCGCCTCGAAGGGCTGGCCCCTGAGGATGAGATTCGGATCCGCAGCCGCTACGGGATCTTCGTGCGCGACGATGAGTTCTCTCCGGAGGACGTCCGGGTCACCGTCGTCGAGGCGGAGGTTCCCGCGTTCCTGCGTCCCCGAAGCGATCCTCGCGGAATGCCCGAGCTTTACCGTCTCGAGCAGTTCAGCCGCGGGAAACGGCTCTTCGCTTACTCCTACGACTTCGCGGGCTGGTACGACCCTTCGGCGAGGCAAGGGCAGCTGGCCCTGACGGAGACGGGGGATGAGGCGCTGCATCGGTCGGTGGAGAATTACCTGCGAAGCGTGACGGCCCACCGGGTGATCGCGGAAGGGGGGTTCGTCCTCCATGGATCCGGGCTCGTGCGGAACGGACGGGCCCACGTCTTCTTCGGTCCTTCCGGCTCGGGGAAGACGACGGTGACCCTCCTCTCCGAGGCGGAGGTCGTTCTCAGCGACGACCTGGTGCTGATTCGCGAGGGAGCGAGTGGATTCGAGGCATGCGCCGTCCCCTTCCGGGGAGTCTACCGCGCGCCGCCGCAGACCGCCGAAGCCTTCCCCATGGCCGGGTTTTACCGCCTGATTCAGCATCCGTCCGATTCGCTCGAGCGCCTTTCGCCGGCGCGCGCCGCCGCCGAGCTGCTCGCCAGCCTTCCTTTCGTCATGGAAGGAGGGGGCGGATCCCGGGCTCTCGAAGTCGTGGGCCGTGCCGTCCAAGCGGTCCCCGTCTACCGGCTCCGGTTCCGGAAATCGCCGGAGTTCTGGGCCCTGCTGTCGGAGGAGACATGAAGGATGAGCCGGGCGACTCGGGAGCGCGGCCGCTCCGCCGGAACCCCACGGCAGGGTTCCGCATCTTCGAAGGGGAAGCGACCATCGTCCTTCCCGACGGCTCCTACATCAAAGTGCTCAACCAGACCGGATCCCGGATCTGGGATCTCATGGACGGGAGCCGCGGCGTGAAAGAGATCGCGGCGGTCATCAGCGAAGAGTACGAAACGACTCCGGAAGCAGCCGAGCAGGACGTGAACGAATTCGCCGAGCTTCTGGCGCGTAACAATATGCTGGAGTAACGCATGAATCCGTACCAGGCCATGATCGCGCGCAATTGGAAGTCGGCGACGCCGTACTCGGCGCTCTTCGAGCTGACCTACATCTGCAACCACGCCTGCTCCTTCTGCTACAACTGCCCGACGGGCCAGAAGGAGCTGAATACCGACCAGGTCTTCCAGGCTCTCCGGAAGATCGCCGACTTCGGGGTGCTCTTCATCACCCTTTCCGGCGGAGAGCCGTTCTGCCGCAAGGACTTCTTCGCGATCGCCAAGGAGGCGCAGCGCCTCCATTTCGCCATCCGCATCTACACGAACGGCTATCTGATCGACGACGCCGTCGCGGAGAGGCTCGCCCAGGAGGCGCGCCCCTTCGAGATGGAGATCAGCCTGCACGGCGCTCGCCCGGAGACCCACGAGGCGCTCACCCGAGTCCCCGGCTCCTTCGCGCGCCTGGTGAACGGCGTCAAGGCGCTGCGCAAGCGTCGGATGAAGGTGCTGCTCAAGACTCCCATCACGCGCCTGAACATGAACGAGCTGCGCGAAATCAAGACGCTGGCCGAGGATCTCGATGCCGACCTCCACTTCGATCCCGTCATCACCCCCAAGGACGACGGCGATCAGGAGCCGCTCGAGATGGGGGCCGACGAGCAGTTCATGAAGCGGTGGTGGTCGGCCGAGTTCGAGGACGTCCGGGAGGAGCGGGTGCCGCTGAAGCGGGACGACAAGGACATTCCCGCTGTCTGCGGAACGGGCCGGAGCGGCTTCGCCGTGGATCCCTACGGCAATATCTATCCGTGCGTGCAGTGGCGCCGGAAAGTGGCGAACATCCTGGAGGTCGCTTCGCTGCGGGACGTCTGGCGCGGCTCCACCGTCCTGTCCGAGGTCCGGCGCGTGGCGGAGGAGATTCCGAAGACGACTCTCAAGAATTCCGAGGTGGGGGAGTTCACCGCCTTCTGCGCCGGGGTCGCGTGGCTGCAGACGGGCGATCCTACCAAGATGTACCACCAGGCCGAGCTGACCGCCCGCTACCGCAAAAAGGCCTATCTCGAGTTCAAGACCCGCGCCGACGCGGGCGAAGTCATCGAGGGCCTCGGGAACACGTTCGACAAGTGCGGGGAGTGATCGTCTCGTCCCGGACCGGCCGCGCCCGCGGCTTCGTCCTCGCTCTATGGCTCCTTGCCGGCTCCGGCGCGCTGCCGCTCGCGGCTCCTGCCAACCCGTCTTCTCCTGCTCCCCGGCGCCTGAATCTGCTTCTGATCACCGCCGAGGGCCTCCGGCCCGACCGTCTCGGCTGCTACGGCGGCAAGCAGGCCATCGCGACGCCCCACGTCGACGCCCTCGCCGCGGAGGGGCGCCTGTTCGAGCAGGTCCTGACCTCCTCGGTCTCCTCCGTGCCGGCCGTGGCGAGCCTCCTCACCGGCCGCACGCCGTTCGAACACCAGGTCTGGGACGATCACTATAGGAATCGTCTGCCGGCATCCGCGCTCACCCTGGCCGAGCGACTCAAGCAGGAGGGGTACGCCACGGCGGCTTTCGTGGCGACCTCCCGGCTCTGGGCCGGCCGAGGCCTGGATCAGGGATTCGATCTTTACCAGGACGGCTACAGGCCGCCCGCGGACGGTGTCTGGAAGCTGTCGCAACGGACCGGGTCCGCGGTGGTCGCCGGAGCCAAGAGCTGGATCGAGGGGCTCGGGGGCGGCCCCTTCTTCCTTTGGATCCATTTCATCGACCCAAGCGCTCCGACGCCCCCTCCGGAAAAAGACCAAGAGGCCGCCTGGGCGGCCTACGCCGCCCACGTCCAGGACTTCGACGCGCGGTTGGGCGAGGTCGTGGAGATCCTCGAGAAGAAGAAGCTCTGGGATTCCACCGTCGCGATCCTGACGTCGGATCATGGCCTGGGCCTGGGCGAGCATGGCGAAACGCGTTCGGGGATCTTCTTGTACGATTCAACCGTCCGCGTTCCGCTGATTGTCCGAACTCCTGCCGGCGATTTCCGGCGCGGCAGCCGATCGGCGGATCTGGCGGGGACGGTGGATGTCTTCCCGACGGTCGAGCGGCTCCTCAGCCTTGACCCGGCGCCCGGCTCCGCCGGGCGGGATCTCTTCGCCAACGCTCCCGCGGTTCCTGCCGTCTACTATTCCGCGGCGCTGCTGGGGCGGGAGGTCTTCGGATGGGCTCCCCTTGAGCTGATGGCTCGCGGCAGCCAGCGTCTGATCGCCGGCGCCGCGGACGAGTTCTACGACGTCTCCGCCGATCCGCGGCAGGAGAAGGATCTCGGCGCAGTGTTCAAGACCGGCGTCTTGGTCTTGAAAGAGGCCCGCCGCCGGATGGCGGCCGCATCGCCTTTTCCGCCGGCGCACTTTCTTGCCGGGCGCGGGCTTCCCTCCGATCTGTCTAAGCGTCTCCGGGAGAAGGGCTATGTGAATCCGACGGCCGAGCGGGCGAAAGCGCGAGCGCTTCCCGACCCTCGTCGCTTCGCCAGCTCGCTTCCGATTCTCGAAATGGCGAATCTCGCGGTCGAACTGAAGAAAGAATACGCCTTGGTCGACGAAAGGGAGCGTCTGGCCCAGACCGATCCTGAGGGACTGTTTCCCTTGCTCCACGTCGCCGGCCTCATGATGGACCTCGAGGCGGCCGAGCCCCAATCGGGCGAAGGATTCTCCGGAGCCGCGGCGCTGCTCAAGGAGGCGCAGAAGACTTTCCCGCTCGAACCGGACGTCTACCACCGTCTCGGGCACCTCGCCATCTTCCGCAAAGAGTATTCCGACGCAGAGCTTTTCATGAAGGCCGCCGCGGAGCTGTCTCCCCAATACCCGACCGAGGTTTCCTACGATCTCGCCTGCGCCTATGCCTTGCGAGGGAAGAAGGCCGCCGCCATCGAGGAGCTGCGCCACGCGATCCGCCTTGGCTTCCGAGACGCCAGCCATATCTCGGCCGATCCCGATCTGCGCGCCCTCCGCGCCGATCCATCCTACAAGCGTCTGATGGCAGAGGAGTTTCCTGCCTCGATCGGCCGCTAGACCCGGGGGAATCATCTTTACTCCGGGCCGCAGTGGCCGTATATTTATAGGCCTCGAAAGGTGAGTCCATCCGACAGAATCGTTGCCCAGCCCGGCTTCCCGGGGGCCGCGTGCCGCCTGCAGGGATGAGGACGCCGCGCCCCTTGCGGCGAGCGGGGATCCTCGCCTGCGTCGCCTTGTTGGCCGGGAGCTCCGTGACCGCTTCGCGGCAGGCCAGCCCGGATGGTTCTTTCCATACCACCCTGAAGATCCCGCCCCTGGCCATCCTGCCGAGCCCGAACCTCACCGGCATGGTCCGCCTCCAGCTCGAGGGTTTCGGCACGCTGCCTCGCCCCGGCGCTCCAGCGGTCCCGGTGCGCATCGAACGGATCGGAATCCCGGAAGAAGGCGAGCCGGCACTCAGGATCCTGCGCGTGAAGAGTCGGATGATTCCGGATCTGCGTCCCGAGCCGGTCCCCAGCGCCGCGGGATCGCAGCAGGTGGCTGAACCGCAGGCCGTCACGGCCGCAGAGCCTGCGCCGCGCCGTCCGGTCCATCGTCCCGATTCCGCCGTCTACGGGCGCGACGCGGACTATCCCTCTCAACCGCTTGCGCTGGGCGCCGTCGGATGGATGCGGGATCAGAAATACGTCGAGTTGATCGTCACGCCCGTCCAGGTGAATCCCGTGACGGGGATCGGACGGATCACCGAGGAAATCGAGATCGAAGTGAGCTTCGGAGCCGCGACCGGCTCGCGTCGATCGATCGACTCCGGCAAGGGGAGGGACCGAAAGCTCGAGGAATTCTACCGGGCGGGGCTGCTCAACTACGAGCAGGCCGTCTCCTACCGGCGACCCGCTTCCAGCGACAGCGTCCTCCCCCCGAGTCCGGAATCGACCGGCGGGCCCATCTACAACATCTCCGTCCATCAGGACGGAATCTATCGCGTCAGCTGCGCCTCCGCTCCTTCCTGCGCCGTCCCGGCCCTCTTGGGCCAGAACCCGAACACGTTCCGCCTCCGCGACAAGGGATTGGAAGTCCCCATGAGGGTGATTGGGGGAGCCGACGACTCGTTCGACCTCGGCGACGCGTTGGAGTTCTACGGTCAGGCCCAGCGCGAACCCTTCACCATCGTCAACTGCAGCGCCCCCGAAAACCCCGTGTGCGCCCCGCCGATCTATGAGTACAACGACACGACCGACGTGAACGTCTACCTTCTCGATGCCACGGCCTCGACGGCGCGCCTGCGCATGGCGACTCTCGACGGGACGCCCGGCGGGCTGACCGTCCAGCCCGATTTCGTCGATACGGCGCACGCCGAAACGAACGACGTGTTCATGCCGCTGAACGACCATGATCCCTTCTATTGGCTGCCTGTTCTCACCGCTGACGCGTCCAACTCCGCCTCCCGGGACATCAGCATCCCCCTTCCCGGAATCTCCGGATCGGCATTCACCGCCTCGGTGACCGCCAGACTTCGAGGCGTGTCGTTCAACGAGGCCGTGAATCCCGATCACCGGACGCGAATCACACTCAACGCCGTTCCCGCCACGACGACGACGCAGGACTGGGACGGGGAACTCGTCTTCGACCACGTCACCAGCGCCAGCCAATCGATCCTGACGAATCCCTCGACGCTGCATCTTGAGGTCCCGGCGGTCCCGACCGTGCCCCTCGATCAGGTCGTTGCCGATTACGTGGAGATTTCCTACCGCCGGCTGTTTCAGGCGGTTTCCGATCGGCTCGCCTTCGCCTTCCCCAATCAGGCCGCCAAATTCTCGGTGAGCGGCTTTTCCGGCGCGCCCGTCCTCGTCTACGACTTGAGCCGCGTTTTGTCCGGAACGACCGACACGGTGGAGCCGCGTCTCGTGGCGAACGGATCGATGGGGCCGGGAACGATCACCTTCCAGGTGCCGCTCGAGGGATCTCCCACCGGCGCGACGCGCCGATTCCTGGTGGTGGGGCCGGGCGGAACTCTGTCCCCGGACTCCGTCAATCTTCAGGCCCCGAACAATCTTCTCGACACCACGAATGAAGCCGACTATCTCATCGTGGCCCACCCCAGCCTGATCGACCCGGGTCCCGGCAGCGCCTACACCCAGTTCGTGAGCTACCTGCAGAACGTCCGCGGCCTCAAGACGCGGCTCGTTCTCATCGGCGAAATCTACGATGCTTTCAACAACTCGATCGAGCATCCCGAGGCCATCCGCTCCTTCCTGGCCTACGCCCACGCCAACTGGAGCGGAGCGGCGGGAACGTCGGCGCCACCTTCCTACGTGCTCTTCGTGGGCGACGCCGTCTGGGATTTCAAGAACACCTTGAGCCGCGCGGACTGGATCGATCTCGTGCCGACTCCGATCATGTTTTACAATCAGGCCGTCCTGAGGTACCACGCCGCCGACAACTGGCTGGCGTCCTTCCTGGGAGGGGATCAGACGGCGGACATCCTCTACGGCAGGATCCCGGTGCGGACCGTCGCGCAGGCGAACACCGTCTTCTCCAAGATCCTCGCCTACGCGCAATCCCCGCCGGCGGGCGCGTGGCGCTCGGACGGGTATTTCGTGGCCGACGTCGGGAACACCTCGCAGGAGACTCAGACGTTCGAGCTGCTGGCCGATGCTAACGCCGCCCATTTTGAGGCCCCGTGGACCCGGACGAAGCAGTACTACGCCGAGCCTCCCTACAACGCCCCGACGGGCGGTAACGGTCCGGTGGCGCAATTCAAAGCCGATTTCATCGATCATTGGAACACCGCCCACCCGGCCCTGGCGATGTTCATCGGCCACGGTGCCTTCGACATCCTCGGAAACGACGTCTTCTTCCGGCCGGCCGACGTCCCCTCCTTGACGAACGGCGCCTTCCAGCCCTTCTTCTACAACTCCGACTGTCTCTCTGGAGGTTTTCATGCCGTCGGGATCGATTCGATCGCCGAGGCGTTCCTGAAATCGGGGTCCGGGGGCGCCGTCGCCTACCTCGCTCCGGCGGGAATCTCCTTCACGCTCACGGGAACCGTCGTGAGCGAACAGCTCTTCGGCGATCTCTTCGCCGAACAGAAGATTCGCGAGCTGGGGACCCTGACCCATCGGGCGCGGGACGTCCTCTTTCAGCTAGGAGCGATCGTCGATATGCAGGCCTACGCCTACCTCGGGGATCCGGCGCTGTCACTCGTTCTTCCGGCGCCGGCGCCGCCTACGAGCTTCGCGGCTGCGGCGGGGAACGCGAAAGTCGATCTCTCCTGGTCCGCCAGCGCGGATCCGTCCGCCGCCGGGACGCAAATCTACAGGGCTCTGGCTCCCGATCAGCCCTATACCAAAGTGAACCCCGCTCCGGTCACCGGAACGTTCTTTTCGGACACCACCGTAGCCAACGGCACCACCTACTTCTATCGGGCGGTCTCGGTGGATTCCGGCGGATTCGAGGGCGCCGTCACCAATACGAACGCCGACTGCGGTGCCACCCCTTCGTCCGATGGCCCCGAATGTCGCCGAGCCACTCCTCAGAACCTCACCCCGCCGGTCGCGCCTCAAGGGGTGAAAGCCCGGGACATGGGAACGGGCTCGACTCTCGAAATAAGCTGGACGGGCAATCCCGAGCCCGACATCCAAAAGTATCTCGTGGCCTTCGGGACCGTGCCGGGGAGCTATCCGACCGTGCGGGACGCGGGGCTCGCCACCTCCTTCATCCTGGCGGGCCTCACGAACGGGGTGCCCTATTACGTCGTCGTGCGCGGGGTGAACACCTCCGGGATTCAGAGCGCGCCGAGCGCTGAAGTCTCCGGAGCTCCCCATGTCTTCCTGGGGATCGCTCCGCCGCGGACCATCCAGGATCTGACGATCGTGCGCAACGGCAACGATCTCGTCCTGAGCTGGGGAGCGGTGACGACCAACATCTACGGCAACCCGACCGTGGTCGACCACTACAGCGTTTACCGGGGAAACACCCCCACCTTCGTTCCTTCCGACGCGCTGAACCGGATTGCGGTCGTTCCGGCCTCCCCCAGCCCGGGCTACACGCATTCCGGCGGAGCGACGACCCCGGATGCCGGCTTCTATCTCGTCTCGGCGAGCGACAGCGACGGCTTCTCCTCGGGTCTGGGAGGCGATCTTCCGTCGGGGATTCCCAATCTCCAGGTTGCGCCCTCGCCCAATGCCGGGATGATCCGCCTGTCGTGGACCCCGGTGACGACGACCGTGACGGGGAAGCCGACAAGTATCGACCATTACACCGTCTATGGATCGAATTCCGTGCTCCCCCGGCGGTCGATCGGTCCCGCCAGCCTGCTGATCGATGGCGTGACGGGATCGTTCGTGGACGTTCCCGACCCGGCGGGGGCCCGTTACTACTACAACGTCATCGCCGTCGACCCACGTGGCAATCTCTCTCCCTTCTGACGAGGTATCGATGTCCGCGACCGACGCCGCGGCCATGGAGGTGGCCGAGCGCAAGAGCCGGGAGACGGAAGAGCTCGTCGCCCGGATCCGATCGGGCGATCTCGAAGCGTTCGAGGGGCTGATCCGTCTCCACGAGCGGCGCCTTCTCGGGATGGCCGTTCAAATGGGCCTCTCCCCGGCCGACGCCCAGGACGCCTGCCAGGAGGTTTTTCTCAGGGTCTTCCGCTATCTCGGAAGGTTCCGGGCCGGACAGAGGTTCGAGGCCTGGCTCTGGAGAATCGCCGTGAACGTCGTCTACGACTCTCTCCGAAGCCGCCGCGATCGCGGGGAAGTCCCATGGGACGGCCTCCTCCAGGAAGGACAGGCGGCGCGGGATGGCTGGGGGGGGCTGCAAGTGAGTGTCGAGAACGCCGATATCTGCGCCAAGCTGCTGGCCCGCATGGAAGTTCTCACGCAGCAGGAGCGCATGGTCTTTGTCCTCAAGGAACTACAAGATATGGATACCCCAGAAATCGCTCGGGCGATGGGGATATCCGCCATCACCGTCCGGCGCCACAAGTCCTCCGCCCTGCAGAAACTCCGCAAGGTCGTGACGCAGCTCGGACGGGTGAAAAATCCTGAAGATTTTGTGGGCGGGCTGAACATTCCCGACTGAGTGACAGTATTGATAGTAGTAAGGAAGGGACAAGTATTTTTCCCTTGACAATCTTTCCTTTCAGAGTACTTAAGCTTGAAGCGGAGCCTCTCGGGCAACAGCGAAAATCCAAGGTGCGTTCTTCTGCGCCGTTATTTTTGATATCTGCCTGGAAACAAAGAAGTTGATCTCGATATGGAAACCAGCGGCGTCCTCGGGGGTCCTTGATGTGCATTCAGGGGGGAAGATATGTGTAAAGCGTTGAAAGTTGCGTTGCCGGCAGTCTTGGTGGCAGTAGTCGCGCTGGCAATGGGCACTACGCCCGTCCGTGCGGTGTGTTCCGACGCCGTGCCGATTTTCCTGGGCCAGGACGGCGCCGCCATCAGCTGCGGGACGAATCCGAGCGGAACCTTCTGGTTGGTCGGCCATGGCGACGCCTCCACCACCGGTGCGCTTGGGGGAACCGACATTGGCACGAGTTCCGTGCGGGTCGATATTGCGGCGTCCGGTATGGTGCTCAGCGGCGACTGGGGGAACTCAGGCGTGGATGGGTGTCCCATCAACGCGGCAGTCCTCCAGGCGGACGGAACGCTCGCTGCGATGGCCATGGTCGTCAGCAACGAGAACGGTGGAGGCTCGCCGAACCACCTCGGCATCTACTCCGCCGTCACGGCCGATTTCTACGAGCCCTTCCAGTATTACGCCTTGGACGTCGTCCTGGGAGACGTCATCAATGGCACCCCCTTGGGATCCATTGCTTGCAGCTCTCTCCCGAAACCGACCGCCTCTTCGGTGGTGCCGGGTTCCCCGAACACCTCCTTCTCGCTGGCCTGGCCGGGAGTCTCTTCGCGCGATGACTGCGCCACCAACCCGAGCATCAACTTGTCCAGCGACTGCGCCGGTGGGAGCCGGCCGATTTTCGTCGGTTGGAACGTTTATTGGTCTCATGCTGCCTGCACTCTCGGACCCCTGACGGGAGATCACACCGGCAGCGTCTGGACTAAGCTCAACGCCTCTCCGCTTCCCGCCGGAGCCAATGCCGGCACCGCCCTGAGCGCGCCCAGCGCTCCGGCGGGGAAGTGCCTCTTCCTGGCTTACAACCCGGTTTGGGACGGCGGTTTCGAAGGGAAGTTCGCGTCAGCCCACGCCGATGCCATCGGCGGGGCCGGCGATGCCGACGGTGACGGCGTCATCGACCACAACGACAACTGCCCGAATGCCGCGAACGCCAGCCAGACCGACTCCGACGGCGATAAAATCGGCGATGCCTGCGACAACTGCGATTTCGCCATCAACTACGATCAGGCCGATGCCAACGGCAACGGCGTGGGCGACGCCTGCGACGCCTGCCCGACCTCCGGCGACTCGGACGGTGACGGCGTGTGCAACGACGTCGACAACTGCCCGAGCGTCGCGAACTCCAGCCAGGCCGATGCGGACGGTGACGGTCTGGGCGACGCGTGCGATCCCTGTCCGTTCGACGCCGGCAACGACTCCGACGGCGACGGCATCTGCAATTCGCTGGACAACTGCCCGAATGCCGCGAACCCGTCGCAGCTCGACACCGATGGCGACGGTCCCGGCGATGCCTGCGACCCCTGCCCGTTCGAGGCTCCGGCGGCCGGCCAGGTCGGCTTCAATGACAAGGACGGAGATGGCATCTGCTCCTGCGATCCGGTCCTCCAGAACGCCGGCAAGTGCGGCGTCTTCCCGAACATCACCGAGGGTCACGGACAGCCCGCCGACAACTGCCCGCGCACTCCGAACGCCAGCCAGACGCCTTCCGGCCTGGGTGACGGCCTCGGGCTCGCGTGCGAGGACAAGTTCGGCGTGGTCCAGGCCCGTCCGACGCACGACGCGGGCTTCGGTGACTGCCGGATCCGCTTCAAGACGGTGGAAGAGTGGAACTGCCCGCGCTTCCAGGTCGTCTACCGCAGCCCGGGCGGCGATCGAGCGGCGGGCGTGAGCCTAACCTGCCGACGGTGCACCACCGGTGAAGGGTTCAGCTCGGCGTTCTACGGCGGAACGGCCGGCGCCTACATCAAGAACTGCCACGGCGGTCATGACATCTACGCCCAGGCGGTGCGGACCGTGACGTCGTCCTCCTGCCTCAATTTCGTGAACCCGAACCCGGTCGCTGCCGTGAGAGTCGAAAAAGTCGCGACCCGAGTCCGGTAGTGCTTGGCAGGTAGCCGCGTTTTTTTGGGGCCACCCGATTCTGAATTCGGGTGGCCCCTGATTTTTTTGCCCCAGGCTTCCCTGAGAGGGAATCGAAACGCGAGGGGGAGGGGGCCTTGGGAGGTTGGCGATGGTTTCGATCTCGGGTGGCTTGAGCCGCTCGTTACGCCCGCTCTATCTCTTCCTGTCCTTAGTCGTAATCGGGACGGCGCTTCCCACCCGAGCTTACGCGCAGCTCGACTTCACCGGAGTCCGCCGCGACCTGCCGGTCGGCGGGAACCCTCGCTCGATGGCTTCGGGCGATCTCAACGGGGACGGGAAGCGAGATTTCGTCGTCGCCGGCCAGACGTCGAACACCGTCTCGATCCTGTTGGGGGCGGGGGGTGGCGTGTTCCGTCCGGCGACCTCGGTCGCGACGGCCGACGCGCCCGCGGCGGTCGTGCTCGGCAGCTTCAACCCCAGCACCGACGCCAACCTCGACATGGCGGTCGCGTCCTACACCGGCAACTTTATCCAGATCTTCCTCGGAAACGGAGCCGGCGGCTTTGGCGTTCCGACGTCGGTCTCGACGGGTTTGGGGACGCATCCCATCGCGATGGCCGCGGTGGACCGGAACCCAGGCGTGATCGGGAAAGACCTAGTCGTCGTGCTGAATGGCACCAACGAGGTGCGTCTTTACAGCGGCAACGGCACCGGCACTTTCACGCTGGTTGCCGGATCGGCGATCCCCCTGCCGCTGAATCCGGTGGCGCTGACCACAGGGGATTGGGACGCCGATCTTAATGTCGACATCGCGGTCGTCAGCGAAGGGGACACCAGCCAGGAGCCGCCTCCCAACGGCACCGTGACCGTCGCTTACGGAGCCCTGGCCTGCCCGTCCTTTTTCTGCCTGCCTCAGCAGACGACCGTCGGTCCAGGTCCCGAATCGATCACGTCGGGCCTCCTGAATAGCGACGCTTTTCCCGATCTCGTCGTCGGGAGCGTTGCCGGCACCGACGTCCGGATTCTTTACGGCGATCCCGATTTCGGCTTCGGCACTCCCGTGCTTCTGGCGGTCGGAGCCGGCTCGTTCACCGGGGCGGTCGGCGACTACAACGGTGACGCCAAGCAGGACCTCGCCATCGGCCTCGACCTTTCGGGCGGCCAGGGCGGGATCAAGATCTTCACTGGAGATGGCTTCGGCGGGTTTACGGCGGGCGGCACGTTCTCCATCGGCTCGACCCCCTCGGACATCGTCTCGGTCGACTATGCCGGCTCGACGGCGCTGGACCTGGCGACGGCGAACATCACCGGCTCCAGCGTTTCCCTTCTCATCGGCAATGGCGCCGGCGGATTCACGTCGACCCCCAATTACGCGCTGCCTCCCGGCTCGACGGTGAGTAGTGTCGCCTCGGCCGACATGAACGGCAACGGAACGATCGACCTGGCGATTGCCGAGAGCGATCTGAACCAGGTAACCCTGGTCCAGGGCTCGGGCACGGGGACCTTCAGCTCCTGGCAGTCCTTGCTCCTGCCGGGAAGCCAGCCGGGGGACGCGCAGGCAGGAACGGTCCTGTTCGATCGCTTCACTTCCGACGGCAATGCCGACGTCGCCGTCCTCGTCGGCGGGACCGATGCCATCGCGGTCTTCCCGGGAAACGGCGCCGGCGTCTTCGGCGCCCGGCTCGACTTCTCTCTCGGCACCAGCTGCAACCCCAGCACCGGGACGAACTGTCTCGATCCGCAAATCATGGCCGCGGGCCCCTTGAACGACACCGACACGACCCATCCCGACGTCGCCGTGGCGCTTCTCGGAGGCGATACGGCGTTTCCCCTCGGATCGATCTCGGTCCTCCTCCAGTCGGGGACCTCTTTCGGCTCGGCGACGCGCTACACCGGGGGAAACAACGCGATCTGTATCGGAGGCTCGAATCCGGGGGCGGCCTGCACGTCGAATGCCCAATGTCCGGGGGGTGGGACCTGCAGCATCGCCCCCTCCGGCATCGCGGTGGGGCTGGTGAACAACGACGCGAACCGCGATCTGATCGTCTCCGGCAGCGGCAACAATCGGGCGGCGTTCCTCGCCGGCGCGGGGACGGGCGCGTTCCCGACCACGACGACCTCCACGCCGACGGGAACCTCCCCCCAGCTCCCCATTCTGAAAGATCTCGACGGTGACGGCGATCAGGATCTCGTCGTCACCAACCAGTTCGACGCCACGATTTCGGCCTATCTGGGGGACAACGCCGGGAACTTCACGCCCATGACGCCGACGGCGTCCGGGCCCGATCCGTCCCGGGGTCTGATCGCCGACCTGAATCTGGACGGCTGGGACGATCTGGTCGTCACCAACCTCTCGTCGGGGTCGCTCTCCGTCCTTCTGGGGAACGGCACCGGAAACTTCGGAGTGCCGGTCCGGCTGGGAGTCGGCTCCGTGCCGCGCGCCGTGAACCTGGCCGATTACAATGCCGATGGCAAGGTGGACCTCGCTTGCAGCAACGAGCAGGACGGCACCGTATCGATCCTCCTCAACGCCAGCCAGCTCCCGCTGCTCACGCTGGGCCAGGTCGGAAGCCTCACCAGCGTCTCCTGGCCGGCGATGTTCGAAGCCTCCGTCTACGACGTGATCCGCGGCACGGTAGGGTTGATGAGCGAGGGCGCGAGCCAAATCGACCTCGGGGTCGTTTCCTGCGTGGAAAACGATTCCCCCGACCCCCTGTCTTCCGATTCCGTCAATCCGCCCACCGGGACCATCTATTTTTATCTCATGCGGACTCAGGACCCCAAAATCAAGGGCTCGTACGGGCGATCCACGTCGAACAAGGTCAGGGTCCCAATGAGCGGAAATTGCCTCTAACTCCATGGCTTGCCGTCGGTCCTCCTTCTTTTTCTGAACGCCTCTGACGCGACTCCGGTATTAATAAGAAGAGAAGGGAGGGTTTCATGAAAGAGCCCTTGCAGGATCATGACTTGGTAAACGCCATCAACTCCTTGAAGAGTATCAGGATAGACCTGGACGAGGCGGCGCGCAGCCGCCTGGTGCGGCGCTGCCGGGATACCCGGGGTTCGAGAGGTTGGACCCTGGCCAGCTTCCTGGCGTCTCTGCAGACCTCGCGAGTTTCATTCGCGACCGCGACTCTCGCCTTGGTGCTGGCGTCGGGCGTTGCCCTTCTGAGCCTCAACCATTCAACTAATTCGAGCGAAACGGTTTACTCCAACGACCCCGTCCACCTGATGAGCGTGACCCAGGCCTCCTCGGGCGGGGTGACGCTCGAATGGCAGGACGGCAATCACAAGACCTATCGCGTCCAGAAGACCACGAATCCGCGAAACTTCACAGCCGCGGAGACTTATGCCGTGCGCGGAACGCGCTGGACCGATTCCGAGCCGGCGCGTGGCCAGGTCGTCTACTATCGGGTCCAATAGCCGATTCCGGAAGGGGAAACCCTGCCGTTCAGATAAACGTTTTGCCTTGACAAGTCGCAGTTTGACCGTAAGTAAATGGGGAATTCTCTCTCACCAGAAGAGCGCCCGGGGGAAGGTTGCCTAACCTGATTCCAAAGGGTCGAGGAGGGTCGTCGCAATGGTCAGACAGATGAGTTGGAAATCGTGGGTCATCGTGGGGGTAGCGGTGGCGGTCATGTGCGCCTCCGGCGGCCTGTTGATGGCTTCAAACATGGGCTTCAAGATCAACAAGGCCCTCTTCAGCCCCTTCTCAACGCTCAACTCCCCGAAGAACGTGAACTGGATCTCGCTCCCCTACAACCACCCTTATCCGAACGCCAAGGCCTTCTGCAACGCCATCGGCTCGGTCAGCGCCGCCCAGTCACTGACCCAGCTCGATCCCGCGACAGGGACCTTCGCGACCAACTTTACCTGCAACGGCGCGGGCCCCGGGTTCACCATCGACCCGCTGAAGGCGGTCCGCTATGTCAGCTCCCTGGCCGCGATTCCCAACGCGATTTTCGTCGGGGCCAGCAACGAAAGCTCCCAGCTGACGTTCCTGGCGCCCTTTGCCACGACGACCTCTCCCAAGAACGCCAACTGGTTCAGCGTGCCCTACCACTGCACCTGGGCTAAGGCGAACGACGTCTGCGTCACCGTGGGGAACCTCACGAACGCGGTTTCGGTCATCCGGCTCGATCCCGTGAGCGGCAGCTTTACGACCCACACCTGCGGATCGGGACCCGGGGGAGCCTTCAACTTCTCCCTGGTCATCGGCGAGGCGATCCAGGTCCGGAAATCGACTGCCGGAAACCTTGGACCTTTCTTCCCGCCTCACTTCTAAAATGCTGTATACTGCGGGTCAAAAGATGTACCTGGAAAGAGAACAAAGTCGCTACCTTCTGAGAGGGGGAAGAGAATGCATCTGAAATTGCTCGGGAAGAAGATTCTGGTGCTTGTGGCGGCAGCAGCGCTTGCTTTGGCTGCCTCGGCGCGTCCCGCGAGTGCCGTTTGCGCGGACAGTGTGCCGTTGAATCAGAGCGTCGGCCAGTTCACCGGTTGCGGAACCGCCCCCGAGGCTTTTTTCTGGCTGCACCACATGGGCGTCCAGCGGGCCGTCAACAGTAACACTTCCGCCAATACGACCGCCGGCGGGGTGGATTCGGGGATTGCCTCCTTCGCCGGAATGCTCAGCAACACGGGCGGAGAGAACTACGTCATCGGTGGGAACTGGGGAAACTTCGGGACCGACGGCTGCGTCTCCAACGTTGACGTCCAAGAAACCGACGTAAGCTGCGCCACCGGAGGCAATACGGTCGGCGTCACCGACTTCATGATCTCCGGGAAGAGCTCGAGCAATCCGAATCTCGCCAAGGTGGCGGTTCTTTCGGTGGACGCCAACGAGCTGCTCCAGGCCTACTTCTTCGAGCAGGCCGGCGCGCTCAGCATTGATGGCGATCCCTGCGGCGGCGATGCCTTCCAGACCAAGGAGCCCCCGGATACCGCCTGCGGCACGATTCCCCAGCCCGGTGTCTTCCCGGTGGCCGGGAGCTGCACCACGGCGGGATGCAACGTCAACATCACAGCCGCGGCGCGCACGATCCCGATCCTCGACGACTGCGCCGTGGCGGCCTCCAAGGCGATCAACTGCCCCAGGAATCTGGACGGCGGTCTGCAACTGATGTACAAGCGCGGCGCCTGTGGTGTGGGCGCTTTTCCGGCTGGCGATACCCGCGCCTTGGCGGCTTACCCGGCGAGCGGGACGTCCACCGTCGCCACTAACTATTCACCGTACTTCCCGCAGGATCTGAACCTCAACGGAATCTTGGAT
The DNA here is from genome assembly GCA_036004685.1 of Candidatus Polarisedimenticolia bacterium. Taxonomy (NCBI): domain Bacteria; kingdom Pseudomonadati; phylum Acidobacteriota; class Candidatus Polarisedimenticolia; species Candidatus Polarisedimenticolia bacterium. Next base: position 89,443 of record DASYRE010000048.1, read on the forward strand.
GCCGGAGAGCAGGCCTTCGCACCGGTGATCCTCGCGTCCAACAGCCCGACCAGCACGCAGCTCAGCAATATGTTCGTCCCGAAAATTGCGGGAGCGACGGATTGTCTGTTCTTCGCGCTGGCCCTGCGCGTCGACCCGGGTGCCGTCCTGGCCCTGGGCGTCCAGCACCAGCCGGTCTACTCGCAGTTCGTGTCGGTGAACGCGACGGCCGGCGTCAACCTGGCGACGGGTACTCCGGCTTCCGATCGGGTGCTCAACCTGGTGGCCTCGAAGACGTCCGGAAAGGCGAACGTTTCCTGGGACACCACGGCCGAGCTGACCGTGGCCGGCTTCAACCTGATCGGCACCAAGAAGAGCGGCGGCGAGGTGCAGCTCAACTCCTCCCTCATCCCGGCAAAGAAGGGGACTACGGGCGAGGGCGCCAGCTACAGCGCCGACTTAAAGGCGGGCGACCTCAAGGGTTCCACGGCCGTGTTCGTGGAAGTTGTCAAGACCAACGGGGCCAAGGAGCGCTTCGGCCCGGCCAGCTTCTAAAAAGAGGAGAGGGGGATTCCATAATGAAGAAGCCGTACGAGAAGCCCGCGATCATTCACAGCGAGAAGGTGGAAGCCCGGGCGGTGCAGTGCGCTAAGAGCGACGCCGGAAGCTGCGGACCCAACGGGCCGATCACCAGCTAGTTCTCATCGCACCCGATTCAGAAAGGAAGCCACCGGCCTCGGGGCCGGTGGCTTTTTTTTCGAGGTCCACTGAAGAAAAAGGGGATCCCCATGAAGAAGAAGCCGTACGAGAAGCCCGCCATCGTCCACAGCGAGAAATCGGAAACCCGGGCGCTGCTGTGCGCCAAAACCGATGCCGGGACCTGCGGGCCGAGCGGACCCATCACCAGCTAGCCTCGACCGAATGGACCTGAATCAAGCCACCGGCCCTCCGGTGGCTCTTTCTTGCCTTCCGGCGGAGGCGCCGGCGCTGCGCTATAATGCGCCGTTACGCGCGGAATATTTCTCTCTCCGCACCATCCCAGAGCTGAAAGGCCCGACGAATGGCCGTGAGCGAAAACGAAATCTCCGCGCCGCTGCGGCAGGCCGCCGGCGGTGCGGGAAGCGAGTGGGGATCTTATGTCGCTCTTCTTCTCGTCGGGGCGGGGGCGGCGCAGGCGTTCTCGGCCCTTTCCGGACTTCTGGGTGCGGTGATTGGAGGAACCGCTCCGGCGCGGGGGGCGGCGGCCGCAGCCCTTTTCGCCGGGATGGCGCTGGGCCCGCGCCTGGCGCGAAGCAGTCGTGCGGGCGGCGCGCCCCTGATCGCCGCCGCGCTCTTCCTGCCGCTTTCCCCCTGGATCCTGCCGATCCTCGAGCCGCTGGGAGGCTTCGCGACCCGGCTGGCCGGAGGGGCCTCCTGGGTGCTGCTCCTTCTCCGGCTCATCGTGGCATTCCTCGCCGTGGCGATTCCAGCGGTCGGCCTCGGCTGGGCATTCGCCAAGCATCTCGCCGAGTTCCCGGTGGCCGAAAGCCGCCGGGGGGCGGCCCTGAAGATTGCCTTCCTCTGCGCCGGAGCCTCCCTGGGATCGGTTCTCGCCGGATTTCGTCTTCTCCCCGTTGGCGGAGAAAAGGCCATGGCGTTCTCCGCCGGGATCTGTCTGCTGGCGGCGATCCTGCTGAGCCGGTTCGCGACTCCTATGGGAGAGCGAGGGTCGGCACGCCTCGGCGCTGGGGAAAGCTCGCTACCCGCCACCGACCGGGTCGGACGCTGGGGCGCCATCCTCTGGGGCGCCGCCGCCGTGACTTCGCTTCTCGCTTGGGACAGGATACTCGGGTTGCTCTTTGGCCCCTTCCCCGAAGCGATGTTCCGCACCGCGGGGCTGTTCCTGGCATTCGGCGCGCTCGGCTCGCTGGTGCTAGCCGGGTATCGGCCTGCGGTCCCCGGGAAGTTGGCGATCGCGGCGCTTTGCGGAGCCGCGGGGGTCGCCTTGGCCGGAACGCTTCTACTTCTCGACCGGCTTCCTCTGCTTTACCTCTCGATCGCCCCGCTGGCGCGGGCAGCGCCCCTTTCCTTCGCCCTGAAATCGTGGGGGATCGCCGCCCTCGTCGTGGCCGTTCCCGGCCTGGCGCTCGGCGCGCTCCTTCCCCTGTTGGCAACTCCTGAACGGCGCGCGGGCCCGCGGAATTCGGCAGGATCCTTCTGGCTGGCCCGAATCCTCTCGGGTGCGGCCCTGGCGGCCTCCGTCGTGCCGGCGGGGATCATCACCCCCGGCGGCTTCCGATCGGCGCTCCAGGCGGCGACAGGCCTGCTTTTGGCCTTTTCAGCCGTGGCGCTCGCGCTGTCGCAACCGCTTCATCCCTGGCCGCGGATCGCGGGGATCGCCGCCGCCCTGCTGCTCACGCTTCTCGTCACGCTGCGTCCCCTCGCCGGCGAGCCGCGCCTGCTCACTTCCGGCGTGCATCGCTACGCCAAGGAGATCCTGAGCGCCTTCAAAGGGGATCCGATCGCCTATCGAGCGGCGCGCCTCAAGACCGATCTCGCCTATTACCGTGAAGGGGGGGAGAGGACGGTCGCGCTGGAGCGCATCGCCGCCGACGTCAGCCCGGTCCTCGCCCTGACCGAGGAGGGAGTGGCGGTCGGAACGACCTCGATCGATCTGGTCCCTCAGATTCTCGCAGCGGAGATTCCGCTGCTGATCAGACCCGCGGCGCGGAACGTCTTTCTCATCGGGTACGGGACGGGAATCGGGGCGGGCTCGGCGCTTTTGCACCCCCTGGCCGCCCTGGAGGTGGCCGAGCCGGAGGCGGCGATGATCGAAGCCTCGCGCCATTTCGAGCCGGCCAACCGCTCCCCCCGGGCCGATCGACGCATGACGATCCGCGTCGACGATGCGCGGCAGCTTCTTCGGAGCAAGCCGCCCGCTTCCTACGACGTCATCCTCTGCAGGCCGACCCTGCCCGAGGCCGCCTCGCAGCGTTTCCTGTTCACCGCCTCGTTCTACCGGCTGGCGGCCTCGCGCCTGCGCGACCGGGGCCTTTTCGCCCAGTCCCTGCAGGTCGCCGGGCTTTCGGGAGCCGACGTCGCCGCCGTGATCGCCACCGCCCGCTCCGTCTTCCCGGACGTGATGGTGATGCAGACTTATTATCACGAGCTGCTCCTCCTCGGAGCCGCGCAGCCGATCCGCTTCGATCTCGACCGGCTCGAGTCGGCGATGGCTGCCGAGAAGATCAAATCGGATCTGGGCCGGCTGGGGTTCACGCAGCCGGCGACGCTGGTGATCCGCCACCGCCTTTCAGGCAAGGGCCTGGAGGCGTTCGCGCGGAACGGCCGGTTGTTGACCGATTCGGCCGCGCCCCTCTCATGGGCGGGATTCCGGGCCGGCGCGCCGCCGGCTTCCGACGCCACCCTGGAGGAGATGGACCGTTTTTCGACCGGGCTGGGGGCGAGGATCGCCCCTCTCCCGGAAGGCCCCCGCGGCAACGAGCGGCTCGCCGCCGTCGCCCAGGCAGCCGTCGATGCCAGCGACGCGGTGCGCGCGGCCGACCTGGCGGAAACACTGATCGCCCGGGGCGACGCGGCCGACGGGCACCGTTTTCTCGGCGATGCCCATTACCTCCGCCACGAGCAGCTCAGCTCGGTGGCCGAATGGCACAAGGCGCTGGAAGCCGATCCCAGGAGCGTCCCCACGTTGCTGAGCCTGGCCGATTACGCCGCCGATCGCCAGAACTACCAGGGGGCCGAGCTGTACCTCAAGACCGCCGTGGGAATCGCCCCCGAGGATCCCTCGGTGCTTTTCAATCACGGCCGGGCGCTGTTCTACTTGCGCCGTTACCAGGAGAGCGAGGCCGACCTGAAGAAGGTCCTGGTGCACGAAGGGGAGAAATCGGCTCCCCTGACGCTCTACTACCTGGGGATGATCCAGAAGGAACAGAAGAACCCGGAAGGAGCGGCGGAGTTCCTGCGGCGCTACCTGCAATGGGCCTACGCGCAGGGGCGGCTCACTCCGGCGGAAGCGGAGGTTCACCTGGCGTTGTCGGAGGTCTATCTGGCGCTGAAGCTCCCCGATCTCGCAGAGCAGCACCGAAAAGCCGCCGAAGTGCTGCAGGAGAAGCTGAAGGAGAACGCCAAGTCCAAAGAGAAGGCGTGGATCGAGATGCTGGGTGGATCGTGACGACCCGCCCCTCGCGGGAAGCTACGCCCGAGATCGAGGAGCGGCTCGGCTATCGCTTCCGCAAGCGCGACCTTCTCCGGCGCGCGCTGACCCATTCTTCCTACGCGCATGAGATCGCGGGCGGAGGGCTCGACAACGAGCCGCTGGAGTTCCTCGGCGACGCGCTCCTGGGCTGCCTGATCTCGGAACAGCTCTTCCTGGCCTTCCCGCTGCGGGACGAAGGGCACCTGTCGCGCTTCAAAGCCTCCCTCGTGAACGCCGAGACCCTGGCTTCCAAGGCGCGCCGGATGGGAATCGGGCCGCACCTGCTCCTCGGGAAGACGGCGGAGAAGGTCGGAGCGCGGACCAAGACCTCGCTCCTGTCCGACGCGTTTGAGGCGGTCGTCGCGGCGATCTATCTCGACGGCGGCTTCGAAGAGGCCCGCGGCTTCTTGGATCGCCAGTTCGCGGCCGACATCCAGAAGCTGGTCCGATCGGGCCTTCCCGACGCCCGCGACGCCAAGACCCATCTTCAGGAGCTTCTCCAGGCGCGCGGCCACCCGACCCCACGCTACCAGATTCTGAAGGAGAGCGGGCCGGCGCATCGGCGGAATTTTCTGGTGGGGCTCACGCTGGAAGGGAAGCTGCTCGCGCAAGGCCGTGGAAGGACCCGTAAGGCGGCAGAACAGGCAGCGGCGCGCAACGTCCTGCGGGAGCTCGCTTCCGACTCCGAGGAGCCCTGAGCGGGCGCTCAGTCCTCCGGGACCGGCTGGAAGCCCCCCTTCGTCAGATGGTCGATCAGCTCGCGGATGCGCTTCGCTTCCCGGTGGTCGGGGTTGATCGCGAGCGCCCGCTGGAAGTGATACAAGGCCCTTTCCCGATCCGCGAACCCGTCCAGCCGGATCAATCCCATCCCGAAGTGGTAGTCCGAAAGCTCGAAGGACGACAGCCGCTTCTTGGCCTTTTTCGACTCCTGCATCTCGGAGAGGGCGTCGGGGTAGCGCCTGCGATCGTAATAGAAGCCGGCCAGATCGTAATGGATGCCGAAATCGTCCGGAGCCAGGAGGAGCGCTCCCCGGTAGGTCTTCTCGGCTTCGGCCTCCTTGCCGCTCGAGGCATAAGCCTCCGCGAGCTTCCTGAGGAAAGGAGGGTAGGGAACCGCCTTCGCCGCGGTCTCCAGCTCGCTGATGCCGCGCCGGATCAAATCCTCTCCTTTCCCGCGATCGGTCGGCAGCAGCTCGGTTCCTCGATCGAACCAAAGGGCCCCGAGGCCAAAATGAAGTCCGGCCCGGACGGTGTTGAAATTCACTCCCTGAGCCATCCGCTCGCTCTCCACCTCCTGGCGCATCCGCGTCGGGTCGACGCCCAGCCGGGCCGCCGTGGCGGCGTCGAGCGGCTCGTCCCCGAGGATCTGCAGCCCCTGCCGGTACTCCCGCTCAGCCTCTGCGAAGCGGTTCTGCTGCCGGTAGGCGTCGCCCAGGCTCAGCTCCGTCTGAAGCGCCGGAAAGACGCCGCGCCCTCCCGTCCCGGCGAGGTTCACCGTCCCCAGGAGCAGCAGGAACAGGAGGGGATAGAGCAGGAGCCAGGGGTTGGCGCGAAAGCGGGCCCAGGGGGCGTCGGACGGCGCCCGGGCGGCCGCCGCCTCGTCCTCCGCGGGTTTCCCCGAGGCGAGAAGATAACGAAGCCAACGTTCCGCCTCTCTCCAGGCGGCGAGCAGCGCGGCCCCGGCGAAAAGGCAGAGAAACGGGACGATCGGGACCCGGAAGCGCGAGAAATTGAAGAACAGGAGAACCGTCCCCATGTAGCCGAACAGGATCAGGTAGATCAGCAGAAGCTGCCGCCACCGCCGCCAGGTCAGCGCGATCCCCAGCAAGCCGAGCGGCGCCACCAGGCTGAAGGTCATCAGGGTCAGAGGCAGGTAGAGAATCAGGCCCGCCACGCTCAGGGGCTGGAGGAGCACCTGGCGGACCTCGTAATAATTGTAGTTGTCCGGCAGCTCGTAATAGTTCCAGAAGACGATCAGCTTCCGGACGAGCAGGCGCATCCAGGCCCCGGGGTTGGAGGCGATCCAGGAGAGTCCCTGCCGCAGCCAGAAGGAAGAGGATTCCCCGGGAGTCAGCTCGCGGCCCGCCAGCTCCGAGGCTTTGGCGATGAAATCGTCGTGCTCGTGCATCGGATCGGCGTGGACGAAGGGCGGAGGCAGGTAGCGTCCGTTGGCGTCGGCGTTGTTCCCGATGTAGAAGACTTCGCCGCCCCCGGTGGTGAGCAGCGCAAACTCCCGCCCGACGTAGTAATTCCGCACGGTGACCGGGAGGATTCCCGCCGCCGCCCCCAGCGTGAAGAGCAGACAGGCCCGCAGGCGGGCCCGGGACGGGATCGAGGGAAAGGCGAGGCATAGCCCCACGATCAGCAACGGGAAGAGCAGGACGAAGTTGTCGCGCACCAGCGAGGTCAGGGCGAACACGAGCCCGGCGAGCACGAGCTGCTTCCGCCGCGTTCCCTCCGATCTCTGAAAGAGGTCGATCAGATAGACGGTGAGGAAGGTGGAGAGGAAGGTCTTCATGACCATCCCCTCGTAGAACAAAAACGGCCCGTAGAGGGCCACGAGGAATCCGCCGATCCAGGCTTCGGTCTCTCCCAGAACCCGCCGCCCGATCCGCACCATCAGCAGGCAGGTCGCGACTCCGAAAAGAGCCTGGGCGATCTGCAGCAGCGGAAAGATCCACCGCTCCCCGAGAATCTTCAGGAAGATGGCGACGAGGTAGGCGTAAAGCGGGCTCTGGATGAAAATCTTGTCGCCGATCCAGTGTCCCGCGGCGATCTCGCGCGCCCAGCTGAAATAGAACAGAGGGTCGAGCCTGTCGGGGTAATAGAAGGGCGTCCCCGACAGCCGGAAGATGTAGACGAGTCGCAGAAACAGCGCGAGGCCGGCGAGAATCCAGGTCGCCTCACGGCGATGCGCCGAGAGCCAAGAGGCCGCGGACGGCGATTCCGGAGGCTTCGCCTCCGCGGGGAGAGCGATCTCCCCGGGCGCGGCGGGAGTCTCCGTTTCGGTCATCCTGTCTCCTTCCAGAAGGGCCGGACATTATACCGCGACCCTCGGGGAGGCTTCAGGAGGGCTATTCGTCCCTCAGGACCACCATCGGATCGACCGTCGTGGCGCGCCGGGCGGGCAAGGAGCAGGCCGCCGGCCGTGATCACCAGGACGACGGAGACGGAGGGGAAGCGGGGTGTAATCAGTTGACCGAGTCGGGCTCGACGGCGCTGCGGTGGCGGTCGATCTCCTCGAAGTAGTTCGGCTTGACCAGGATCTCGCGGGGCTTGGCGCCTTCGCCCGGGCCGACGATGCCGTCGCGCTCCATCATGTCGACGAGCCGCGCGGCGCGGGCGTAGCCGAGCTTCAGGCGGCGCTGCAGGTGCGAGATGGAAGCCTGCCCGGTCTGCACCACGAGCCGCGCCGCCTGCTCGTAGACCTCGTCCACCTCGTCGTCCCCCCCCTCCCGCTTCGACTCCGGCCCCTTGGTGACCGCTGGATTGAACTCCGGCTTGCCCTGCTTGCGCAGGTGGGCGATGACGCGGTTCGACTCCGCCTCGGTGAGCAGCGGGCCGTGCAGCCGGAGCAGCCGCGAGGATCCCGGCGGCAGGAAGAGCATGTCGCCGTTGCCGAGGAGCTGCTCGGCGCCGTTCGTGTCCAAGATCGTGCGGGAGTCGACTTTCGAGGAGACGCGGAAGGCGATGCGGCTCGGGAAGTTGGCCTTGATCACGCCGGTGATGATGTCTACCGACGGGCGCTGCGTGGAGAGGATCAGGTGGATCCCGACGGCGCGGGCCATCTGGGCAAGGCGCGTGATCGACTCCTCGATGTCGGCCGCGGCGGTCATCATCAGATCGGCCAGCTCGTCGATCACGACCACGATGAAGGGAAGCGGCTTCACCTCCTCCTCTTTCGTCCCGCCGTCGGCCGTCGCCACGGAGTGGGTCAGCGGCTTCTTCTCCTTGCGCGACAGCGCCAGAAGCGCGTTGAACTGGTCGATGTTCCGCACCCCGCACTCCGCCAGGGAGCGGTAGCGCCGCTCCATCTCCAGGGTCGCCCACCTCAGCGCGTTGCTGGCGTGCTTCGGCTCCGTGACGACGGGCGTGAGGAGGTGGGGGATTTGATCGTAGATTCCCAGCTCGAGGCGCTTGGTGTCGATGAAGATGAACTTGACCTCTTCCGGGCTGGCCTTGTAGAGGATGCTCGTGATCATGGTGTTCAGGCAGACGCTCTTCCCCGTTCCGGTCGCCCCGGCGATGAGCAGATGCGGCATGCGCGCCAGATCGGCGATGAAGGGCTCGCCGTGGATCTTCTTGCCGAGCGCCAGGGTCAGCTTGTGCGGCGAGGAGGTGAACTTCTCCGAGGCGAGCAGGTCCCTCAGGGCGATGATCTCCCGCCGCTTGTTCGGGACCTCGATCCCGACGGTCGATTTCCCCGAGACGCGATCGATCCGGGCCGATTCCGCCTGGATCGCGAGGCAGAGATCGTCCGACAGCGAGGTGATCTTGCTGTATTTCACTCCGGCGTCGGGCTTGAACTCGAAGGTGGTGACCACGGGGCCCGGGTGGATCTGGACCACCTGGCCCGCCACCTGGAACTCCTGGAACTTGGAGGTGATGAGCTTGGCCGTCTCCATCAGCTCCCGATCGTCGACCGCCTGCTCCTCTTTGCCTTCGTGGAGGAGCGACAGCGGGGGCGGGACGTAGCCGAGGGAGTTGACGAAGGGGAAGGCGGGCTGGGCGGGGGCGGCGGCCTCCCGGCGGATCTCTCTTTCCGGCTTCGGCTCGAGCTTCCGCGCCACGGGGGCCGCCGGCGCGGCGCCGGCGACCTCGGGGGATTCGAAGGCTTCCTTCGGAGCCTCCCGCTTGGGGGCGTCGTCCCGCGTGCGGGTGTGCTTTCGCACCACCTCGTTGCGCATCGCCTCCTTCCGCTTCGCCTCGCGGCGGCGCGCCCAGGTGACGACGAACTTCCCGGTCGTCCCCTGGACGAGGCCCCGGCTCTTGACGAACATCTCGGCGAGCGAGACCCGCGTCGCCATGAGGACTCCCACCCCGATCAAGCCGACGCATACCACCCCCGTGCCGGCGAAGCTCAGATACGACTTCAACGAGGCGGCGAGGACGTTCCCCAGCCATCCCCCGGCGTCGAGCGGCTCGCCGGCGATTCTGCGATCTCCCAGGAGAAGGCTCAGGAGCGCGGCGGAGGAGAAGATGAGGATGAAGGCGCCCGCCGTCCGCAAGGGGCGGCCCTCGCCGGGGCGGTTCCAGAAACGCTTCCATCCGGACCACCCGAAGAGGAAGGGGACCAAATAAGCGCCGAAGCCAAGGAACTGCAGCGCTCCTTCCGAGACGTTCGCCCCGAAATGACCGACGAGGTTGCTCGCCGGCTGCGACTCGCTCCCCGATCCGAACAGCGTCGGATCCTCGGGGGTGTGCGAGAGGAGCGCCAGGAGCAGGAGGAGCGAGCCGACGAGGAGGACGATTCCCCACGCCTCGCCGAACCGCCGGCTCCGGAGGATCCCCCCCCAATCGATCCGCGGACGCTGGCGTTGGCGCTCCCGCTTCGCTTTCTCCTTGGTCTTCAAATCTCGATCACCATGGGGATGATCATCGGCCGCCGCCCCAGCTCCTTGCGGAAGAAGCGCTTCAGGTTCCCCTGCAGCTTGGCGTGGATCACGTGGACGTCGCCGCGCTCCTCCATCGTCGAGGAAGCGACGGTCTGCCGGACGATGTCGGCCGCGCGTTGCAGGATTCCGTCCTCCTCTTCCTCCAGGACGAAGCCGCGGCTCACGATTTCCGGCTCCGTCTCGATTTCCCCGCTCCCCTTGTTGATCACGACGACGGCCGTCACGATACCGTCCTCCGAGAGATGGCGGCGGTCCCGGATCAGGACTTCCTCCACTTCTTCCCGCGTGCCGTCGATGAACACCCGGCCGGTGCTGATCTTCTCCGATTTCCACCCCTTGTCCCGAGTGAACTCGAGGTGATCGCCGTCCTCCACCAGGAGGATGCGCTCCGGCGGGATCCCGCCCTCCCGCGCCAGGCGGGCATGGCGATGGAGCTGGCGGTACTCGCCGTGGATCGGGATGAAGTACCGGGGGCGCGTCAGGTTGAGCATGATTTTCAGCTCCTCCTGGCTGGCGTGACCGGAGGCGTGAATCGAACCGTGGTGGTCGTCGAGCATCACGTCGGCCCCGCGCTTGAGGAGGTGGTTCACCACCCGGGAGATCGACTTCTCGTTGCCGGGGATCGTCCGCGCCGAGAAGATCACCAGGTCGCCGTCCCCGATCGTCACTTCCTTGTGCTCCTCCAGTGCGATGCGGGAGAGGGCCGACATCGGCTCGCCCTGGCTGCCGGTGACGACGAAGAGCATGCGCTCCGGGGAGACGCGCGAGGCCGCTTTCGGCTCGATCAGGACTCCGGCGGGAATCGTCAGGTAGCCGAGGCGCTCCGCGACCTTGGTGTTCTGCAGGAGGCTGCGCCCCACCAGGCAGACACGCTTCTTGTTGGCGGCGGCGATGTCGAGGATCTGTTGCACGCGGTGGATGTGGCTGGCGAACGTGGCCACCATGACCCGGCCGAGGGCGCGGCGCAGGATCGGCTCCAGGGCTTCGCCGACCCGGCGCTCGGAGGGGGTGAATCCTTCGCGCTCCGAGTTGGTCGAGTCCCCGAGCAGGGCCAGCACGCCCTCGTCTCCGAACTGCCCCAGCCGCGGGAAGTCGAAAAGCCGGCCGTCCACCGGGGTCTGATCGATCTTGAAATCGGCCGTGTGGATCACCAGGCCGACGGGCGTGCGGATGGCGAGACACATCGAGCCCGGGATGCTGTGGGTCACCTGGACGAACTCCACCTCGAACGGCCCGATCTTCACGACGTCCCGGGCGCTCACCGGACGCAGGTCGGCGCGCGCGTCGAGCCGGTGCTCCTGGAGCTTCGACTGGACCAGCCCGAGCGTGAACTCGGTCCCGTAGAGCGGGGCCCGCACCGCCTCGTAAAGGTAGGGGACGGCGCCGATGTGATCTTCGTGTCCGTGGGTGAGGACGATGCCGCGCACCTTGCGGGCGCGCTCGAACAGGTACTGGATGTCGGGGATGACGAAGTCGACTCCGAGAAGGTCCTCCTCGGGGAACATCAGCCCCGCGTCCACGACCAGGATCTCCTCGCCGTACCGGAAGAGGGTGCAATTCAGGCCGAACTCGCCGCATCCCCCCAGGAAGAGGATCTCGAGGTGAGGCTGAGCGCGGGAGCCCTGGAAGGACTTTTCGGCGGACTTCATCCTGTCTCGGAAAGGGGCGCCCGCTCCGGCGTCCACCGGGCGCCTCGGCGGAAGCGCGAACGGCGCGGATTATATATCAATTTGAGCCGCGGGAGCGACGCGAAGACTCACGGCATCTGCGGCCGGCGCCGGGCCAGCTCCAGGTATCCTTGGAGCGGAACGTCTTCGGGGCGGGCGGCGGGATCCAGCCCCGCCGCTTCCAGCCATTCTTCCACCTTCTCCGGGGGGAGTCCCGATCCGCCGGAGAGCGAGTTCCGGATTTTCTTCCGTCTCGCCGAGAAAGCCGCCTTCACCACCCGCTCGAAGATCGCCCCGTCGGCGGACGAGGCGAAGGGCGAGAGGCGGGGCTTGAAGCGCAGGACGGTGGAGTGGACCTCCGGCGGGGGCGAGAAACAGCCCGGAGGAAGGTCGAGCAGCCGGACCGCCTCGGCGCGGCAGCCGCACAGGAGCGTCAGGATCCCGTACTCGCGCTTCCCGGGAGGGGAGAGGATTCGTTCCCCCACCTCCCGCTGCACCATCAGCGTCAGATCCTCGAAACGCTCGGAGAGGGCCAGGAGCCGGAGGATGACCGGCGAGGCCACGGAATAGGGGAGGTTCCCGACGGCGCGCAGGCCGCGGCCGGGAGGCAGCTCCTGGTCAAACAGAGCGGCCAAATCGACGCGCAGGACGTCGCCCGCGACGATTCTCAGGTTCTCCGAAGCCGTCACGCTCTCGAGCCGCCTGACCAGCCGGGGATCGATCTCGAGGGCCAGGACCTTCACGCCCGCCTCGAGCAGCGGCGCCGTCAAGGCGCCCCGGCCCGGGCCCACTTCGAAGAAGCGCTCCCCGGGCTGCGGGGCGACGGCCTCGATGAGGCGCCGCACCGCGCCGGGGTCGGCCAGGAAGTGCTGCCCCAGGCGGCGGCGCGTCCGGGCGGAGGGTGCCGGGGTCAAAGATGTATCCGGGCGGCGGGATCCGGCATCTCAAGCACCGTGTCGAGGACCCGGCCCCGGCGCCAACTTGGCGGGCCGGAGAAATCTATGATATAAAAACCACGGACTTTTGGAGTAGATAGATGGCCAGTGAAGAGGTCTTGATTTTGGACGCGATGAGCTTCGAGCGCGAGATATCGGGGCAAGGGAACGGACCGATCCTCGTCGATTTCTGGGCTGAATGGTGCGGCCCCTGCCGTTTGATGGCTCCCATCCTGGACAAGGTGGCGGTCCGCTTCAAGGGGAAGGCCCGCATCGGGAAAGTGGACGTCGACGAGCATCAGGCGCTGGCCGCGAAGTTCGGGATTCTCAGCATCCCGACGCTGCTTCTCTTCAAGGATGGCAAGGTTGTCGAGCAGGTGGTGGGGACGACTTCCGAGGAGAACCTCGCGAAGCTGATCGATCGTCACACCGCCTGATCCCCCCGCTCCCGCCTCAGCGCACCCGGGCCAGTCTCAGAAGATCGGGAACGAGCGCCGTGCTTCCGTCGGACAGGATCGCGGTTCCGGCGAGCCGGGCCTCCTCTCCCCCGTTGAGCGGCGGACGGATGACGACGTCGGCTTGCCCCAGCACGGCGTCGGTGGCGAGAGCGTAGCGCTGCGGGCCGACGCGATACAGCAGGCCTGAAAACCCCCGCAGAGAAGGGCCGTCGGCGTCCACCCACGGGATGCGGTCGAAGCGTACCAGCGGAATCGGCTCTTCCGGATCCTCCTCCCAGAACGATCGCCCTTCCCGCAGGCGGATCTGCGACACGTCCAGCTCCACCGAGCGCTCGACGTTCGCGACCGGCACCGCCAGGAGCTGCTTTCCCACCTGGCACAGGTAGGAACGGACGAGCGCTACGCCGGCCGGCAGAACCATCTCCACTTTCCAGTCCTCTCCATCTCCTACGACGGCGGCGCTTCCCCCGAGACGCGCCACGAGGTCCCCGATCTCGCCGGCCAGGAGCCCGCCCGGCTTCGGATGAGGCGGCGCCGAGACGCCGCTTCTCAGCACCAGCGCCGAGCCGTTCCGCGAGACCGCCGTCGTCACCCGGCAGGGCTCGATCCACCCCATCTGCCGCAGGATGTCGGAGCGTTGCACTCCTTCCCGGACGATTCTCGGGAGCAGCCGCATCAGGATTTGCGCGATCTGCTCGAGATGGGCCAAATCGACGCGGCTTTCCCCTCCGGTGAGCGAGAAGACCGCCTCCCGGCCGGAAGCGGCGGCTGATTCCTCCACGCAACGCCCCAGTCTGGGAGCGATCCGATCGAACGGCACCATCCTGGCGGACAGGATCTCGGCGCGAATCTCCGCCAGGCTTCTTTCCAGCCTCTTCAGGGCCTCGTCCGAGCCCGGCGCCCCCGAGGTTTCCAGGGCGGCGGCCAGGAGATCCCGGTCGGCGCGGGCCGTTTCGGCCCGATCGAGGAGGCGCTGGAGCAGCTCGGCGCGAACCCGTACGGTTCCCTGCAGAGGAGGCGCGGGAAGCGAGAGCTCCATGGAAGCTTCCGGCTCGGGCTCCAGAACGATCTCCGCCGTGACGTCGAGGACCGCCGGCAGGGGCCGCAGGAATCGCTTCGCCGCCTCGGGAGAATGGCGCGTCTGCAGGGTGAGGTCGAGAACCGGCGCGCCTCCCTCCTGAAGCGGGATTCCGGACGGCGGCATGCCGGAAACGACACGTCCCAAGGAGGAGCAGCGCGCTGCCAGCACCCGGAGGCGCGCCGACGGCAAGGACGTCCCAGGACGGAGGGTGAGCCGCAACGCCACCCGCCTCTCCGGACCGGGATCAGGATCGGCGGGTGTTTCGAGATCCTGGAGCGCGCCGAGGACCTCCGCCGGCGAGAAAGGCTTCCGGAGGAAATCGCGGGCGCCCGCCGCCAGAGCGCGGAGGACCGCACCTTCCTGATCGCGCGCGGCGGAGACGATCACCCGGACCGAGGGGTCGGCGCCCACCAGGGCGCGCGTCGTCTCGACGCCGTCCATTCCCGGCATGATGAGATCGGTGATGATGAGATCGGGCTGCAGCTCGTCCTTGAGACTCAGCGCCGAGGCGCCGTCCGACGCCTCGGCGACGACGCGATGATCGCCCGACTCCAGGATGGCGCGGAGCATCGAGCGGACGAAGCCGGCGTCGTCGACCAGCAGGACCGAGAGGGGCATCGGCAGATCCGAAGAGAATTCACGGCGAGACGCACGAACGCATTATCGGACGGGGGGAGGAGGCTGTCAACGAGTCTGAGGTCCAGGTCAGGGGATCGGGCCGGCGGCGGGACAGGTCCCACGGGTTTATACTCAGGAACATTCTTGGTGAATCAGCGCTTGGGACCGGCAGACAGAGGCCGGCAGGAGGGAAGGAACTCGATGAAGCGGGGGCTCCCGGCGTTGCGCCGGAGGGGAGGCGAGACTCGGGTCCATGGCGAGGTCCAGGGCTGCCGGAGGGACGGCTGGAAGGCCGTCTACGCCCAAGTCCGGCGCATCCCCCGGGGCCGCGTCATGACCTACGGCCAGATCGCGACCCTGCTGGGCAGCCGCCTCTCTCCACGCGCAGTCGGCTGGGCGATGCATGGAAGCCCGCGAGGGGTTCCCTGGCACCGTGTCATCAACGCTTCGGGAGGCTGTTCCACCGACCGGATGCCCGACATCCCACCGGGCCTCCAACAGGCTCTGCTGAAAGGAGAAGGAGTCGAATTCCGGGCCAACGGCACCCTCGACCTCGCACGCTACCGCTGGATGCCCCGTGGCGCGGCGCGCCGGCGCCCGCGAAAGCCCTGAATCGCCCGAAACGTCCTGCCGGGACTGAGGCGTTCCGTTCCTCTCCCCTGGCCGGATCGGTCCTTGGGCAAACGGGCGCTGATTCGCGCGCCCCGAGGGTTCGGCAACGGGGGAAGGGCCGCAGACCGAAAGCAGCATCGGGCAGCGGTCCCCCCCTTGACAGTGCGCTTGCCGAGCCACCACAATGAACCCCAGGCCCATTCGGGCAGCTCTCCAAGTCGGATCCAACGAGCACGCGAAGCGGCGGGAGCGGCCGGCGCACCATGGCAAAAAGCCTGATTCGCAGCTGTCGCAGGCTGTTCATCCCCTGCCTCGCCTGGTTCCTCCTTGGAGGGAGTGTCGCCGGGGCGATCGCGGAGACTCCGGGGCTCGCGGCGCTCAACGGAGTCGTGGTGGACCGCGACGGCAGCCTCCTGCCGGGAGTCACGGTCGTCCTGGAGAATCCAGCCCTTGGAGTGGGGCCCCGCGGCGCCGTGACCAGCGCGAAAGGGGAGTTTCGGATCGTCAACGTCCCTCCCGGCACCGGATTCTCCATCCGGGCGAGCCTTCCCTCCTATCAGACCCTCGTCTTTCACGACGTGCAGCTTGTCCCCGGAGAGAACGTCTTCCCGGGCATCACGCTCCGGCCGGCGATCGTCCAGGAGGAAAGGGTCAAGGGAACCGTCGACGTCGTGAAACCCGAGTCGGCCACGACCAGCACGACGATCAGCTCGGAGTTCCTTTCGGGTCTGCCGATCCTGGGAAGAGACTATCAGGACATCCTGACCCTCGTTCCCGGAGTGACCGACGTGGACAATACCGGGAATCCGAACATCCACGGCGCGCGCGACACCGACGTCGTCACGCTGGTCGACGGCGTGAACACGACCGATCCCTTCACCGGGCTCTACGGACAGGAATTGAACGTCGAGTCGATCCAGGAGATCGAGGTGATCACGGCGGGGGCCACTGCCGAGTACAGTCGCGCTGCGGGCGGGTTTGTGAAGATCCTGACGAAGTCGGGCGGCAACGAGTTCAAAGGGACGTTCAAGTTCTTCATGCAGACGAGTCGCCTCGACGGCGACGGCGCCGGGACCGATCCGACCGACGTGCGCGGCGGTCTCGGCGAGCGGAACGGCTTCCGGGATCAGAGGTTCACCGACCTCTATCCGTTCCTGTCCCTTTCGGGGGCCTTCATCCAGGACCGGCTCTGGTATTTCTTCGCGCCGGAGTACGTCCAGATCGAGGAGCCCGTAAACGTCGGGACGCACGCCTTCATCGCGGGGACGCACGCCATTCGCGCCACCGCGAAGACCACCTGGCAGATGGTCCCGTCGAATCAGCTCGTCTTCGAGATCCTCTACGACGACACGCGTGAAGACAACAACGGCCTCGACAGCTTCACCGACTTGGAGAGCGGCTACGAGTTCCATCGCGGCGGGCCGACGACCACGCTGCGCGACACCGCTACCCTGAGCCCGAATCTCTCGCTGGAGACGGCTCTCTCCCGTTTCGATCAATCGTTCAGCGTCACCCCGACCCTGAATCCCGACACCAACGGCAACGGACTTCTGTTCGTCGACGGCATCCGCGCCCTCGGCGGGAACCAGGATGGGTTCCGCAACGCGCGCGAGCGGGATCCGGGAGAGGACTACGACCGGGACGGGCGGTACGACATCTTCGAGGACGTGAGCGGCGACGGAGTCCTGGATGGCTGCGAGAACAACCCCGAGACGGGGGAAAGGTATTGCTTTCCACCGTCGGGAGAGTATCCCGGCTGGTACGAGTCGAAAGGATTCGACTTGAACGACAACCGCAGTTTGCGGGACTGTCCTCGCAACCCGGATGGGTCTTACGATTTCGACGATCCTCTTTGCGAGCTGGACCGCAACAGGCGCATCCATTACGGCGAGGACATCGATCGCGACGGACAGCTGACGGGGCCTTACGGCTGCGAGGGGAAAGAGCGCGAGGACGTGAACTGCAACGGCCGGATCGACTTCGAGACCGACGCGAACGAGAACGGCATCGTGGATCCCGCGGAGGACCGGGGGATTCCCTGTTCCAATCGGTCGCTTTGCCCGGACGGGACGGAGCCCGGGACGGGGGGCAACGGTCGCTTCGACTCGGAAGATCGGAACGGCAACGACGAGCTGGACACCTTGCCGGGCTCGGGGTACACGCCGTTCCCGTTCTGGGAGGATCGCAACGGCGACCACGTAGCGCAGCGCGGGGAGTTCCACGCTCCTCAGTTCCCCGATCGCGATTACGTCCTCAGCGACAACACCAACCGCATCTCGGGCCCCTTCTACTTCGATTACACCGACTCGCGGACCCGCGACACGCTCAAGAGCGATCTCTCCGCCTACGTGGACGATCTGCTGGGCAGCCATGATCTCAAGATCGGCGCCGTCTTCGAGCAGGAGAGCTTCGAGCGGACGACGCACCAGCGGCCCTACCTGACGGTCTCCACGGGATTCGACCCGGCCAGCGGAAGGAACGGAGGAACCGTGGGCACGCTGCTGCCGACGCAGGGAGACGTCCACAACACGGCGGGCGGCGATCATCTCGGCTTCTACTTCCAGGACACCTACAAGCCCCTTCCCAACCTGTCGGTCAACCTCGGGCTCCGCTTCGATCGCGAGAGCATCCATTCCGAGGGGTTCGAGTTCTTCGAGCCGGCCGCGCAGCGCCGGGAGTTCGACATCCTGATGGGGCTCAATGGGTTCGAGGCGGCCCCCCGGTTTGCCGATTTCAACCAGGATGGAGTCGTCAACCTGGGATTCACCGGCGATCCCCTTTATTCGATGGTCCGCTACGCGCAGCTCGAATCCCAGCTGGCCGAGATCGCCCCCCGGCGCTTCTCGCGTCACAACTTCCTCACGTCGATTGAAAGCGCCTTGCTGTCCCAGCTCAACATCCACGACCCCAACCTCCTGCGCAGCGGGCGGCCCCGCCAACCCCAGGATGTCCTGATCACCAACAACAACCTGGCGCCGAGGCTGAGCCTCTCCTGGGATCCGCGATCCGACGGGAAATCGAAGGTCTTCGCCTCGTGGGGCCGGTACTATGGGAACCTCTTCCTGGAGACGGTAATCGGCGAGGAGGGGCCCGACCTCATCAGTCCCTACTACCAGTACGACGCCGACGGCGTCGATCTCGCCGGACTGCCGAACAACCAGATCGGCAAGCGGATCTCGGCCCCGCCTCCCGCCGCCACTCAGGTCGACCGGGGCATGCGGACGCCCTTCACCGACGAGCTGAGCGCCGGGTTCTATCGCGAGATCGCCCCCGAAGTCTCCCTCTCGCTCACCTACGTCCGCCGGGCCTACCGGGATCTGCTCCAGGACATCGACGTCAACCACAGCGTTCGTAAGGCCACGGCGACGATGTGCCCCGGCCCCGACGAGCACACCCTGAGCGGCCTTTGCGACAACTTCGGCCGGACGCTCGGCATCCGGAACAACAAAGGGATCGAAGCGATCGAGGCGGACAGCTATCCCGATCTCTTCATCAACAACGTCAACTTCAACCAGATCTTCCGGGTCGGGAACTACAACAGCCAGGCCTACCACAGCTACGAGCTGCAGATCTCGCGGCGGCTGCGGCGCAAATGGCTGATGGACGCCAGCTACGTCTTCTCCAAGGCGACCGGCCAGGCAGAGACGTTCCTCTCCGAGAACGGGGACGATCCGGCCCTCACGGAGCTGAAGAGCGGCTATCTGTCCTACGACCAGCGCCACGTGGCGAGGTTCAACGCGGTCGCGTTCCTTCCGGGCGACTGGCAGGTCGGCGGATCGGTCAACTGGTCGTCGGGCCTTCCCTTCAGCTTCGTCAACCGCTTCCAATCGGGGGACAACGTCCAATTCACGCAGACGCGGCGCCTGTTCGGCTACCGCGATCCCAACACCGGCAAGTTCATTCCCGAGCTGCGGAACGCCCATCGCAATCATGCGACCTACGACCTCAACGTCCGCGCCCAGAAGAACCTCGTCCTGGGAAAGGTGAGTGCGGGCGCCTTCTTCGAGCTTCACAACCTGCTGAACAGCGACGCGCTCCGGGTCTCCGAGATCGACAACCGGTTCCGGACGCTTCAGAGCGACGAGACGCGCCGTTTCGGCCGGCGATTCCAGCTCGGGGTTCAGCTCGACTTTTGATTCTTCGTTCTGCGCCGTCCCCCCTCCCTATGCCAAACTGACGCGCTATCCTCTCGAGGCGCGCCAGGCGCCGCCATCCTGGCGCCGGCCCCGGCGCCCCCTCCTCCGGGGTTGATAAACTCCATGAAAACAGTCCGTTAACGTGTCACGTTCCTTTCCAAGTGGCACCGCAGTTGCTATGATGGGCAGCCGACACCCGGCCGCATTCCGGTGAGCAGCTTGGCCGGAGTGCGCCTTTTGGGAACAGAGTCCCCGTTCGCCACCCATTCCGCGATCCGCCCGGAGGATCGGGTTGGACACAGGAGAAACATGGAACAGGACATCCGGCGCATCAACGACCTCGTGGCTCAGAAGGGGAGCTTCGTCGAGCCCCTGCTCTCCGAGGTGCGGAAAGTGATCGTGGGACAGCGCTACCTGTTGGATCGTCTGCTCATCGGCGTTCTGACGCAGGGCCACTTGCTGCTCGAAGGCGTGCCCGGGCTGGCGAAGACGCTCTCGGTGAAGACGTTCGCCGACGCCATCGACGCGAAGTTCCAGAGGATCCAGTTCACCCCCGACATGCTTCCCGCCGACCTGATCGGGACGATGATCTTCAACCCCCGGGACGGCGTTTTCACGCCGAAAAAGGGGCCCCTCTTCGCGCACGTGATCCTGGCGGACGAGATCAACCGGGCGCCCGCGAAGGTCCAGTCGGCCCTGCTGGAGGCGATGCAGGAGCGGCAGGTGACGCTCGGCGACCGGACCTATCCGCTCGAGCCGCCGTTCCTGGTGCTGGCGACGCAGAACCCGATCGAGCAGGAGGGGACCTATCCGCTGCCCGAGGCGCAGGTCGACCGCTTCATGCTGAAGCTGAAGGTGGAGTATCCGAGCAAGGCCGAGGAGAGGGCCATCCTCGATCGCATGTCCGGAGAGGCGCTCCCCGCGGTGCGGCGGGTCGTCTCGCCCGCGGAGATTCTCGGCGCCCGGGACGTGGTCAATCAGATCTACATGGACGATCGGGTCCGCGACTACATCGTCGACATCGTCTTCGCGACGCGATCGCCCAAGGACTACAAGCTGGACATCGCCCCGCTCGTCGCGTTCGGCGCTTCACCCCGGGCCACGCTGTTCCTGACGCTCGCCGCGCGGGCCCACGCGTTCGTGAAGGGGCGCGGCTACGCGACCCCCGAAGACGTCAAGTCGATCGCGTTCGACGTGCTGCGGCATCGCGTCCTGCTCACCTATGAGGCGGAAGCGGAAGACGTCACGCCCGAACACATCGTCCAGCGGGTCCTGGACACCATCGAAGTTCCCTGACCCGGCTCTCCGGCTGGCGAGGACGCGCCGATGCCTCTCACCTCCCAGGAAATCCTCAAGAAGGTCCGGCGGATCGAGATCCGGACGAACCGCCTCGTGAACGAGTCGCTCGCCGGGGAGTACCACTCCGTCTTCAAGGGTCGCGGCATGGAGTTCGACGAAGTCCGCGAGTACACCCCCGGCGACGACATCCGGACCATCGATTGGAACGTCACGTCCCGGATGGGCCATCCGTTCGTAAAGAAATACGTCGAGGAGCGCGAGCTAACGGTGATGCTGCTCGTGGACGCTTCGGCGTCGGGCGATTTCGGCACGGTCGCCGGCACGAAGCGCGGCGTGGCGGCGGAGGTCTGCGCCCTGCTGGCGTTCTCGGCGATCCGGAACAACGATCGAGTGGGCCTGCTCGTCTTCACCGATCGGGAGGAGCGCTACGTGCCTCCCCGGAAAGGCCGAAACCACGTCCTGAGAGTGATCCGGGAGGTACTGACGTTCGAGCCGACGGGAAAGCGGACCGACCTGACCCTGGCGCTGGAGTCTCTCTCCCGCGGCGTCCGCCGCCGCAGCGTCGCGTTCGTCGTGTCCGATTTTCTCGACAGCGGATTCGAGCGGGCGCTGCGCATCGCCAATCGCAAGCACGACCTCATCGCCGTGTCGCTCTCGGACCCTCGGGAGATGGAGCTGCCGGCGATCGGAATCCTCGAGCTGGAGGACGCCGAGACGGGACGGACCCTCGTGGTCGACACTTGGGACCGGCGCGTGCGGGAGCGCTTTGCGGCCGAGGCGCGCGATCGCGCCGAGACGCGCCGGCGGCTCTTCCGGCAGAACAAAGTGGACGCGGTGGAGCTGACCACGGGACAGCCTTACGACGTTCCGCTGGTCCGCTTCTTCCACGAGCGGGCCCGGAGGATGCGATGAGGCCGCTTCGCGCCGCCGCGCTCCTGGCGGTCTCCTGCGCCGCGGCCGGCCTCCCGGCACTCCGGGCCGAGGAGCCGGTGACAGTCCAGGCTTCCGCGGATCGCGCGACGGCCACGGTGGGGGATCGGATCGTCGTGAAGATCGCGGTCGCGCACCCCCCGGGAATCGCGGTGCTCGCCCCCGTTCCGGTGCTGGGAGAGGGAAGCACACTGGTGATCGAGCCGGCCTCCGCGTCCGCGGCGCCGGGCGCAAAGACGGAACCGAAGCCGCGCGCGCCGTCGCGGGACCTCTTCTTCTTCTCCGCGCAGGCCTTCGAGACCGGGAAGACGTCCCTTCCCGCCTTCCGGGTCGATTGGACGGGACCGGGAGGGAAGCGAGGCAGCGCCTCCTCCGCGCCCGTGCCGCTCGAGATCGTCTCGGTCCTGAAAGGGCCGAAGGACGAGCCGGCCGACATCAAGCCGCCCGCGCAGCTTCCCCTTCCCCCGTTCCCCTGGGTCGCGGCGGCGATCGGAGCCGTGCTCCTGGCGCTGCTCGTGGCCGCGATCTTCTGGTGGCGGCGGAGGCGCAGGAAGCCGGCCGCGCCCGTCGCGGCTCCCGCCGGACCTCCGATCCCCCCGCACGAGCTGGCCTACCGGGAGCTCGAGAGGCTCCTCGCCTCGGGCCTGCTGCGCTCGGGGAAGATCAAGGAGTTCCACGTGGAGCTCGCGGAGATCATCAAGACCTATCTCGCGGGACGCTTCGGCATCGAGACGCTCGAGCGGACCTCCGGGGAAGTGCTCGAAGCGATGAGGCAGGTGCGGGTCGGCTCGCCGGAGCAAGGGCTGACGCGGGACTTCTTCAACGAGACCGACCTGGTGAAATTCGCGAAGTACTTCCCCGCGGAGGAGGAGATTCGCCGGACGGTGGATCGCGCCTACAAGCTCGTCGATCAGACGAAGCTCGTGACGGCCCCGCCGCCCCCGGCTCCGCCCATGGGCGCGGCGCCGCCCGCGCTCTCGCCGGAGGCGGCTCCGTGAGCTGGCACTGGCAGAACCCCGAATGGCTCTTCCTGCTTTTCCTGATCCCGGTGCTGACCGCACTTTACGTCTGGTCGCTGAAGCGCGGCCAGCGGTCCCTGCGGTTCCCCGACGTCCGGATCTTCGCTCGGATCCAGCCCGCCTGGACCCTGCGCCTGCGGCACGCGCCCTTCGCGCTCCGGATGCTCGCCCTGTCCCTCCTCATCGTCGCGCTGGCCCGGCCCCAGGCGGGACACACCGAAGAGGAGGTGCTCACCGAGGGGATCGACATCCTCCTGACGCTGGACAACTCCGGCAGCATGGCGGCGGAGGACTTCAAGCCCAAGAACCGCCTCCACGTCGCGAAGGAAACGGTGGCGAAGTTCATCCGGGGGCGGCAGAACGATCGGATCGGCCTGGTGATCTTTGCGGAGAAGAGCTACACGCAATGCCCCCTCACGCTCGATTACGGAGTGCTTCAGACGCTGCTCGACCGCGTTTCCCTCGCCCCGCGCAGCGAGGACGGCACGGCGATTGGCATGGGGCTCGCAACCAGCGTGAACCGTCTGAGGCAATCCCGGGCGAAGAGCCGGGTCATCGTGCTGCTCACCGACGGGAGGAACAACCGCGGGTCGATCGACCCGGCGACCGGGGCGGCGCTCGCGCAGGCGCTCGGGATCAAGATCTACACCATCGGAGTGGGGACGAAAGGGGAGGCCCCCTACCCCGTCGACGATCCCGTCTTCGGCCGCCGGTACCTGTACATTCCCGCCGACATCGACGAGGACACGCTCAAGGCGATTGCTTCGGCGACCGGCGGTCTCTACTTTCGCGCCACCGACGCCCGCAGCCTGGAGTCGATTTTCAAGAGAATCGACCGCATGGAGAAGACGGAGATGAAGGTCAAGCGCTATCTGAGATTCACCGAGCTGTTTCCGGCCTTTCTCCTTCCCGGCGCTTTTCTCTTCCTGATCGAGGTCGGAGTCTCCCAGACCCGGCTTCGCCAGATCCCCTGACGGAGGTCCCTTGCCCTTCGGCGAGCCGCGAGCCCTGTTTCTCTTCTTGTTGATTCCTCTGCTGGGGCTGTTTCTCGTCCTGGTCCGCCGGCGCCGGCGCAAGCTCCTGGCCCGGTTCGGGCGGGAGGATCTCGTGGCCCGGCTCGTGAAGGCGCCCGGCCCCCTCCGCTGGGCCATCCGGGTCTTCCTGATTCTTTTCGCGGCGGCCTTCCTGATCCTGAGCCTGGCGCGCCCGCGCTGGGGGCGCAAGGTGGAGGAGATCCGCCGGAAAGGCGTCGACGTCATGGTGGCGCTCGACGTCTCCGCCTCGATGCTGGCGGAAGACGTGAAGCCGAGCCGGCTGGTGCGCGCGCGGGAGGAGGTGGCTTCGCTCGTCGACACCCTCGGGGGGGATCGCGTCGGACTCGTCGCCTTCGCGGGCGATTCCTACGTCGCGTGCCCCCTGACGCTGGATTACGCCGCGGCCAAGATCTTCCTGGACGTCCTGGATCCGACCCTGCTTCCCGTTCCCGGCACCGCCATCGCCTCGGCGATTCGCAAGGCCACGCAGGCCTTCGACACTCCCGAGAAACGCTACAAGGTCCTGGTCCTGATCACCGACGGGGAGGATCACGAGCGCGACGCGCTCGAGGCGGCCCGCGAGGCGGCCCGCCAGGGAGTGGTGATTTATACTCTGGGGGTAGGGACCGGCGCCGGCTCTCCCATTCCTCTGCGGGAAGGGGACGGTCCGGTCACCGGCTACAAGCAGGACCGGCAAGGAAAGATCGTCACCAGCCGCCTCGATCCTGTCAAGCTGTCGGAGATCGCCGAGGCGGCCGGAGGCCGCTATCTGCCCGTCACGGCCGAAGGGCGCGAGATCCGCGACATCGAGGATCGCATCGCCAAGATGGAAAGCCGTCAGATCGGCTCGCGCCTGCTGATCACCTATGAGGAGCGCTACCAGCTGCCGCTCGCAGCGGCGCTGTTCGCGCTCGTCCTGGAGGCGGGCATCGGCGGCCGGCTCCTGGTCGGGAAGCGGGAGGAGGAACGATGATCGGCCGGCCGGGGCTTCGGAGAATCCTCCTGCGCGGCGCTCTGGTCGCGGTGGCGTGCGCGCCCTGCGTGTTCGCGGGAGCGAGGTCCAAGAACGAGGAAGGGAACCATCTCTACGGGCAGCGGAAATACGACGAAGCCCTCAAGCGCTATACCGAGGCCCAGATCGAGGCCCCCGACGCGCCGCAGCTACATTACAACCTGGGGAACGTCCTTTTCCGGAAGGGGGAGGTGGAGAAGGCGCGTGACGAATATCGCCGCGCCCTGGCCGCCGCCGACCCCTCGCTCGATCCGCGGGCGGTCTACAACCTCGGGAACACGTTTTTCTCGCAGGATCAGTTCAAGGAGGCGATCGCCGCCTATCAGCGGACCCTCAAGCTCAAGCCGTCCGATCGTGACGCCAAGAAGAACCTGGAGCTGGCCCTCCTCCGGATGAAGCAACAGCAGCAGCCGCAAAATCAATCCGGAGGCGGCAAGCAGGACAAGGACCCGCAGCAGTCCCCGAAGCCGCAGGCGCCTCAGGCGGGCCAGTCGAAGAAAGAGGACAAGCAGCCGGAGCAGCGGCCCGAGAGCCGACCCGAGCGGAGGGAAAAAGGCGCCCTGTCGAAAGAAGAGGCGGAGCGGATCCTCAACGCTTTGCAGGAAGATGAGAAGGCCAACTTGAAGCAGCGCCTGCAGAAGGCCTCGGACGAACAGGAAAAGGTGGAGAAGGACTGGTGAGGAACTTCTTCCGGCGGGCTCTGCCTCTCGGTCTCTTCCTGGCCGCGTTCACCGCGATTCCGGCCCAGCAGCCCCAGGTGCGGGCGCGCGTCGAGCCGGACAGGGTCGCGGAAGGGAGCGAGGTGTCGCTGGTGATCGAGATCAGCGGAAGCAGCCAGGCGCCGGACGAGCCTCCCGATCTGTCGCAGCTTCCCGGCTTCTCCCTGGCGGGCGGGCCGTCGGTATCCACCTTCTTCCAATGGGTGAACGGCCGGACCAGCGCCTCCCGGACCTACACCTACGTGCTCATTCCTCAGGGGCGAGGGACGCGCCCCATCCCGCCTTTGGAGGTCAAGCTGGGGGGGCAGATCTACCGGACGGAGCCGCTGCGCGTGGAGGTCCTCCCGCGCGGCTCCACCTTCTCCGATCCGGAGACCCGCCGGAGGATCGCGCCGCCGCCGACCGTGCCCTCGCAGCTCTTCGTCGAAGCCAAGGTGGACAAGGCCGAAGTCTACCCCGGCGAGCAGGTGACGCTGATTTACAAGGTCGACACGCAGTTCGAGATCGCCCAGATGTCGCTGAAGGATCAGCCCACCTATCAGGGCTTCTGGGTGGAGGACATCAAGACGGACGACAAGGACGGCAAGTACGACGCCCGCCCGGTGCAGCGCCCGGAGGGGAATTTCATCGAGTACACCGTGTTGAAGAAGGCGCTGTTTCCGACCAACCCCGGCACTTTCACGATCCCGCCCCTGACCTTCCACTTCGCCGTCCGAAGGCGCGGGAACGACCCGTTCGACTCGTTCTTCTTCCAGCCCACCGAGAGCCTGTTCCGGGCCAGCGAAGCGGTCACGATCCGGGTCAAGGAGCTTCCGCTGCAGGGCCGGCCTCGTGAGTTCACGGGAGCCGTCGGACGGTTCACGCTGGAGGTCACTCCTGATCGCAAGGCGAGCCGAGTCAACGACGCCGTCGGGCTCCGCGTCCGTGTCGAGGGGCAGGGCAACGTCAGCACTCTCCAGAGCCCCATCCTCCCTGAAATCCATGATTTCAAGCGATACGAGCCAAAAGTGGAGGAGTCGGTCCAGGCGAAAGGGGGAACGCTGGTCGGCAGCAAGACCTGGAACTACGTCCTCATCCCACTGGCGCCCGGCGAGCAGGAGATCCCGCCGGTGCGCTTCGCGTACTTCGATCCCCAGACGGCGCAATACCGCGTCCTGCAGGAAGGCCCCGTCCGGCTGAGCATCGCGAAAGGGGATCTCTCCGAGATGCCGGTCCAGGCGGTCGCAGGGCGGTCCGAGATTCCCGTCCTGGGCTCCGACATCCGGTACATCAAGCTGGCGGGAAGGCACATCGAGGACGAAGGGGGCGACTTCTTCGCGAGCCGGGCCTTCATGGCCGTCCTGGCCGCGCCGCTGCTCCTGAACCTGGCGCTTCTGGCGGTGGCGCGCCGGCGATCCTCCCGGGCGGGCCAGGAGGGACAGCTCCGCAGCCGCCGGGCGGCGAGGCTGGCCAAAAAGCGGCTCTCCCGCGCCCGGTCCCGCCTGTCCCCCGGCGAGTCCCGCCATTTCTACCAGGAGCTGGCCTCGGCGCTCACCGCCTACCTCGCGGACAAGGTCGGAGTGCCGGCGTCGGGCCTGACCTATGACCGCATCGAGGAGATCCTCGCCGCGCGCGGCGTCGCGGAGGAGACGCGGCAGCGGTTCCGCCGCAGCCTGGAGGCCTGCGATTTCGCCCGCTTCGCCCCGTCGTCCTCGGAGAAGGAGGAGATGGAGCGCGCCGCGAGGAACGCCGGCGAAGTCATCGAGGAGCTGGAGACAGCGGTGAGGCCGGCGTGAGGCCATCCGCGAGGGAGCGCGCGGCGGGGCTCGCCACGGCGCTCCTCGCCGCGGCGTGGCTTCTGGGCGCGGCCGGCGCGGGGGCGGGCTCCGTCGACGTCCTCTTTGCCAGAGGCAACGATGCCTACGCGCGCGGCGATTACGGCGCGGCCGCCGATCTGTACCGGAAAATTCTGGGCGCCGGCGTGCGGAGCAGCCGCGTCTACTACAACCTGGGGAATGCCTGCTTCAAGTCGAACCGTATCGGCGAGGCGATCCTCTACTACGAGAAGGCGCTCAAGCTCGACCCGACCGACGAGGACGCGCGCGAGAATCTCCGTTTCGCCAACGTGCGGATCCGGGATCGGGTCCCGGCGGACGATCGTCCCTGGGTGGTGTCTCTTCTGGAGCGCGGGCGGGATGTGCTCCGGATCGAGCAGGTGATGCAGATCTTCACCGGCCTCTATCTCGCCGCCATGGCGCTGGCGGCCGTCTGGCTGCTGGCGGCCGGCCGGCGATGGGCGCCGGGGGTGGGGATCGCCGCGGCGCTGCTTCTCGTGCTTTCCTTCGCCGCCGGAGGCTGGGGGTTGGCGCAGGCGCGGGCGCGCCAGGCCTCGGACGAGGCGATCGTGCTCGCGGCGAAAGTGGAAGTGCTCAGCGGCCCCGGATCGGAGAACACCCTTCTGGCATCCGTCCACGAAGGGACCAAAGTCAGGATTCATAACCGCCGGCAAACCTGGGTGCAGGTCACGATCCCCGACGGCCGGGCGGGCTGGATCCGGAGAGAGGCCCTTGGCGTCATCTGATCCTCTCGGCCTCTACCTCCACGTCCCCTTCTGCACCTCCCACTGCACCTATTGCGACTTCTTCACGCAATCCTATCCGGGGACAGAGGGAGTCCGAGGTTTCGCCTCCGCGCTCGCCGCCGAGATCGGAGCCAGCGCCGCCGCCCTCGGGATGCGCGGGGCTCGCGTGGACACCGTCTACGTCGGAGGGGGGACCCCCTCGCTCCTCGCGCCGCCGGATCTGGAGGCGATTCTCGGCGCCGCCGCCTCCGCCTTCCGGATCGAGGCGCACGCGGAGATCACGATCGAAGCGAACCCCGAGAGTGTCACCCAGGAAAAGCTTGTGGCGTTCCGCTCCCTCGGGGTCAACCGCCTGAGCCTGGGGGTGCAGAGCTTTCAGGAGAGGATCCTGGAAACGCTGGGGCGGGCCCATTCCCCGCAGGACGCGGTGCGTGCCGTGGAGGCGGCGCGGGGCGCCGGATTTGCGAGCGTCAGCCTCGACCTCATGCTGGCGCTGCCGGGGCAGGACGCCGCCAATCTGCGCGAGGATCTGCGCACCGCCCTCGATCTGGCGCCGGATCACCTCTCGGCCTACCTCCTGGAAATGGACAAGGAGACGGCGTTGAGGTCGCGCATCGAGAGAGGCGATCTCAGGCCTCCCACCGAGGACGAAGCCGCCGATCTCTACGAGATCACCGCCGAGACCCTGGCGGGGGCCGGCCTGCAGCATTACGAGATTTCCAGCTTCGCGCGGCACGGCGCCCGCTGCCGGCACAACCTGAAATACTGGACCGACCGCCCTTTCCTGGGATGCGGACCGTCGGCCTGGTCGTACCTCGCCGGCCGGCGCTTCCGGGTGGCGCGCAACCTGGAGGCCTACCTGGAATCGGCCCGACAAGGCGTCCCGCCGGTCTGGGAGGAGGATCCCGTTTCTCCGCGGATGCGGCTCGCCGAGGCGATCTTCGCGGGCTTGCGCCTGATGGAGGGGATCGACGTCGAACCGGTGAGCCGGGCCCACGGCATCGACGATCCGCTGCGCGGCGCCCGGCCGAGGCTCGAAGAGCTCGAAGCGGCGGGAGTCCTGGAGCGCCGCGGAACCCGGCTGCGGCTCACGTCCCGCGGCTATTCCGTCGCCAACGAGGTTTTCGCCGCCTTCCTGGAATGACCGCCGGCGCCACTACGGCGCGGCGTGCGCATGAACCGCCATCGCCACCCCGCAGAGGACGAGCGCCGACCCGCCGAGGATGGGGAGGGTCAACCGCTCGTGCAGGAACAGGATGCCCACCGCCACGGCGATCAGAGGGAGGAGATAGACGATCAGGGACACCTGGGTGGCGCTGGCGTGCGACAGGAGCCAGAAATAAAGCGTGAAGGCGAGGGCGGAGCCGAAGAGGGCGAGATAGAGGAGGGCGCCGAGCGACGCCCCATCGAAGGAGATCGGCAGGTCCCGCTCCGTGAGCAGGGCCACCCCGCCCATAATCAGTCCCGTCATCCCCATCGGCACGGCCGCCAGCGACAGGGGATGAATCCCCTTTCCCCAGCGCTTCACGGCGATGTTGGCCACGGCCGAGACGAGGGGCGACAGGAGCATCACTCCCGATGCCAGCGCCGTCATCGGCCCTCCGAGACGCGCCAGGTCCTCCGAGAAGATGAGCGCCGTTCCGGCGCAGCCCAGAAGAATCCCCGCCAGGGCCATTCCATCGATCCGCTCTCCCGGCAGGAAGAAGTGCGCGAGCACTGCGACGAACAACGGGAAGATTGAGAAAAGGATCGCGGTCAGGCCTGAAGGAACGTACTGCTCGCACCAGTAGACGATGCCGTAGGAAGACGAGAAAGTGAGCAGCGCATTGATCACCCAGAGCATGCGCTCGTGGCGCGCCCGCCCCAGCGGAATGCCCGACCCCCAAGCCACGGCGAGCAAGATCAGCGAGGCAAGGCTGAACCGCAGCGCCACGCCGGTGAACGGGGGAATGCCCCTCAGGCCGACCCGGATCGCCCCCCAGGTCGTCCCCCAAATCAGGATGAGGACCGCGGCGACGAGGATCATCAGGAACCGGCGGGGTCGGGTCATTTTCGGCGGTCGCGCCTCTCCAATCTCGTACCATGCGGCGGGTTGACCCGCGGCGGTACGCCGCCGGGTCCAACCCGCTCTTTAATTTCGGCCGCTGGCTCCAAGCCCGCCTTGAATTCGGACGCCGATCCCTCGCGAGCGGCTGCTTCGTGCCTCGTTTGCGTACCTTGACGCGGCGCTTCGGCGCGCCTTGCAATCCGGGCGCCTCGACGGCCTCGATGTTAACGCGATTTCTGAGATGCAGCACGCCCCTCAAGGGTTAATTCTCGCC
>DASYRE010000049.1 GCA_036004685.1 Candidatus Polarisedimenticolia bacterium
AATCATGTTACATTCGGCCCCCGATCCATCCCGGCTCGCCGCGTTGCGCCTCGCTTGCGTACCGCCTTGGGTACGCGACGCTCTGGCGCGCCTTGCGATCCGGGCGCCTCGGCGACCTCGGTGTTAACATGATTTCCGAAATGCAACACTAGAGGCCGCGCTCCTTGAGAACCCGCATCAGCTCGAGGATGTTGAAGGGCTTCCGGAGGACCATGGCGCCCGTTCGCCGGGTCACACGGCGGAGCTGGTGTTCCCGCGCCTCGCCCGAGATGAAGACCACCCGATCGCGAAAATAGGGATTGAGCTGCAGGACCCGATCGTAGAGGAGCAGACCATCCTCCTCGGGCAGGACGAGATCCACGACGAGACCGTCGAAATTCGCCTCCGCGATGCGCTCCATCGCCTCGTCGGAGTTGAACGCCGTCTCGACCCGGTAGCCGGCGCCCGACAAGACCTCCTGCAATAGTTCCTGGACTCCGGGATCGTCGTCGACCACCAGCAGGCGCCGGGGATTCGCCTCCTCCGGGGCCAGAATTCCTTCCGCATGCTCCACCTGACCCGACAGATGGAGATCGTTGAGACGCGCTCTCGGATCCATTTTCTCCCCCTTCCACGATTCTCGCCTGACGCGATGGCTCAGGCGCACGAAGGTGAATATGGGCCGGAGGAGGATCTTTTCAATTCGAATTCTGAAATCCGCGGAAAGACGGAAGTGCGGTATTTTTGGACACTTGCGAGGTCCGTGCGGGTCCGGCGTGGTTTTCAGCTGGGAGGATGGCGGGATTGCTAGAGAGCGGGAGTTTTCTCCCCGCCGGGCGGCCGATGTGGCCGCCGATTCCGGGGCGAATCGGATTTGGTGGAGCTGACGGGGATCGAACCCGTGACCTCATGACTGCCAGTCATGCGCGCTCCCAGCTGCGCTACAGCCCCATCAGGAAGGGCGCGAGTATAGCCGAAGGCCCCCGGGGGCGCAAGGATTGACCCGGCTACTGGATGTAGCCCAGAGACTTCAGACGCTCGATCACGTTCGAGTCGACCTCCTGGTCCGCCGCCGCGGGGGAAGGAGCCGGGCGCGGCGGGTAGGCGTCGACGTAGGCCGCTTTCCGGCGTTCCGCCCCGAGCTCGGAGAAGGCTCCCGCCAGGATCTTTCCGGGAAGCTGTCGCGAGATCGGCTCGCCGATCAGGGCGAAGACGGTGGGAAGAACGTCGACGAGTGTGGCTCCTTCGATGGTCGCTCCGGGAGCGATGCCGCGTCCGTAGAGGGCGAGGATTCCCTCCAGCCGATGATGGCCCGAGGTCGTCGGCTTGCCGGGGAAGAAGACCGGCTTGAATCCGTGGTCCGAAAGCACGACGAGCGTGGAGTGCTGGTCCATGCGGGACATGAACTCGCCCAGAATCTCGTCGATGTATTCGTAATAGCCCGGAATCACCCCCTTCAAGATCTCAATCTCGGCCGGAGGCGTCGCGTAGGGCTCGTCCTGGGGGTAGGTGAACTTCCAGAAGCGGTGGCTCACGACGTCGATTCCCCCGAAGTACACCGCGAAGAGATCGACGCTGTGGCGGGCGTACAAATGAAGGCCGATGCGGCGGTAGGTCTCGTCGGAGGCGAGACTCCACAGGAATCCCTCGACGCATTCCCGGGCCTCGGGGCTCACCCGCGGGAGCGCGGAGGCGTCGTAGAAGCGCCCGACCAGCGCCCGATCCAAGGCTTCCGGCTTCACCTTCAGGGGCTCGATCTCCCGCATCAGGGAATCGGGAAAGGTCTGCCGGGGGATTCCCTCGACCACGGTCCCCTTCAGCGGACGCCCCGTGGACCAGTTGAAAACGTACGGGAGATAGGAGGTCACCATGTACCCATGGATCGGCTCGGCGGGCCAGGTGGCGAGCCACGCGACGACGCCCGCGGTCCTGCCTCCGTCGCGGTTTCCCAGGATGTTCCAGAAGGCCGGAGCCGACCGCATGTCGGACGTGACCGGCCGGTAGCCGCCGCCGGGAAGCCGCACGATGAAATCGGCGATTCCGTGGCTCGCGGGCGGCAGCCCGGTCGCGATCGTGGTCCAGAGCGCGGGAGAGAGAGTCGGCTCCATGGAGAGCAGCACCCCTGACGCCCCTCCGTCGACCATTTTCCGGAAGTGGGGCATCCGGCCCGCGTCCATCAGCGGCCGGATGACGCGCCAATCGGCCCCATCCACCCCGAAGACGATCACCTTGAAGCGCTCGGAGAGCGGAGGCAGGCCTGGCGAGGACGTTCCCCCCCTCCCCGAACAGCCCGCCGACAGCGCCATCACGACCAGCGCCGCGGCCGCCATCCATCTCGACGATTCGGCCGGTTTTTGAGGAATCACGCGCCTTCCGAAAGGATCCGATCGCTTGTCATTATATCGGTTCCTCGGCTATTGTATCGGGTCCCCGGAAGCGCATCGGTGCTGGTGTGCCGCCTGGACTTCAAATCCAGTGGGACGTGGCGAGAGCCGGGTCCGGTGGGTTCGATTCCCACACGCTTCCGCCAGCGGGTCGACTCCTTAGGTCGGTGATTGAATCGAGACATCCAGCTCAATCTGTTCCCCATTTGATTTCCCTGGAGGTGCCATGAGACGTGGTTGGTTTGCGGTTGTTCTGCTGGCGGCGGTCGCTGTGCTTCCCCAAACGGCCTGGGCGCAAGGATCCAAAAGCGTGGACGGAACGGTCTGGACCAAGCTCAACGCCGACAACAAGGCGCTGTTCACCCTTGGATACTTCACGGGCATTCAGATATTCGCGAAGTTCGCTCCGGGTCCCTGCACCGGCTGCGTCGCCGAGTGCATGGACGAATCCTCCGCCAAGCTCGTGCCGGTCGGCACCGCGATTCCCCAGGTGGTCCAGGTCGTCGATTCGATCTATCAGGATCCCGCCAACGAGGTCATTCCCGTGCAGTGGGCCCTGAAGCTCGCCGCGCAAAAGTCGAAGGGGATTTCGGACGAGGAGTTCAAAAAGGCGCTGGCCGAGGCCCGGCAGGGAAGCGCCCCGGCGGCCCCGGAAGCTCCTCCGGCCGCTCCGCAGCCCGCTCCCGCCCCCAAACCCTGAGACCTGCGCTCCGCTCACCTCAGGCCCAACGCGCGACGGCCGGAGAGACAAGGGTTCGTTCTGCCGGGATCGCCTGGACGGCAACCTCAGAGATCACCGACCAAAGTCGGATTTCCGATCCTGACGCGCCCCTTCCACGCAAGGCTCTCCGAGCCCTGCCTGCACCACTCCAGGATGTAGCCCCGGCAGCGCCGCTGACAACTCCGGAACAGCCTCCCATGAAGCAGCCGGGCGCCCTTCCGGCGCTGCGGAGGAAAAACGCCAAGCGGCTCGCTCGTGGCGCCCGCGCGCCAATCGGCCGAGCGATCCGGCCGTGGATGACACAAAAGGACAGGTCGGTGTCCTCAATCTGCCCGCCGATTCCCTGTTTCCGCTGCGCGGCTGGACATGTCATCGGTGCGTCGACCCAGCCAAGAAAGCAACGCTTGCCGTTGGAACAAAAGGACTTATATTCAAACCAGCCAGTTCCGTTGCGCCTCGCCGCAGGAGACCGGATGTTTGACGCGGAAGGATTGGATCTTCTTCAGCTCGCCAGGAAACAGGTCCTGAAGGGGGACTATGCGGAAGCGCTGCGCAGCTTCCAGCTGGCGCTTCAGCTTCTCGTGTTCGACGGCAACCTCGCGGTCCATCCGCAGTACCTCTCCCATTACGGCGTCGCCCTGGCGGGATCCGCGGGGAAGATTGAAGAAGGACGCCGTCTCTGCGAGCGCTCGATTCAATTGGAGCCCTACGAGCCCGAGCATTACCTCAATCTCGGCGTGGTGCTGCTGATGCGCGGCGACCAGGCCGGCGCGTTGACGGCGTTCTCGCGGGGGCTGGCCGTCCGCTCCGATCATCCCGATCTGCTCGAAAGGATCCGGACGGCCGAGCGCCGGCGCACCGTCCTCTTTCCTGCCCTCCACCGAGATCACGTCCTGAATCGTTGTCTCGGGAAAATCATCGCGGCGCGCCGCCTCACCCGACTCTCCTGATCCGTTCGCCTTCTTCCACCCCGAAGGGGTCCCCGCTATAATGGCGTCCTCCTCCGTGAGTGAGGAAGGCCTCCTTCGGGGTGATCCATGCCGATTCAAAGTGCCTCCGCGGAACGGGCCGCCGAGTTGCTCTCCTCCGAGCAAGGCT
This sequence comes from Candidatus Polarisedimenticolia bacterium, assembly GCA_036004685.1. Taxonomy (NCBI): domain Bacteria; kingdom Pseudomonadati; phylum Acidobacteriota; class Candidatus Polarisedimenticolia; species Candidatus Polarisedimenticolia bacterium. The sequence goes on from DASYRE010000049.1 coordinate 4,183, forward strand.
ATGTCTATCTGGACGTCCGGTCGATCCCGGAGTTCGCGCAGGGACATCCCCGCTCCGCCCGCAACGTCCCCCTCCTGCATGCCGAGCCCGGCTCCCGGCAGCTCGTTCCCAATCCGGACTTCCTGAGAGTGGTGCAGGCCAACTTCCCTCCCGAGTCCCGCCTCCTCCTCGGCTGTCTCTCCGGCGGGCGCTCGCTGAGGGCGGCCGAAATACTCGAGGAAGCCGGATACCAGAATTTGCTGAACGTCCGGTGCGGGTTCGGCGGGGCGCGTGACGACTTCGGGCGAGTGACCGAGCCGGGATGGGAGGCCCTGGGCCTGCCCGTGGAACGTGAAGAGACTCCCGGACGTTCCTATCAGACCCTGCTGCGGCGGGCGGACGCTTGACCGTTTCTTCTTCGGAGCGGCCTCACCTCGCGGCGAGCCGTGCCCTCGCCTCCCACCTGTCGGTCGTCATTCCGGTCTTCAACGAGGAGGAGAACCTGCCGGAGCTGAACCGCCGTCTCCGTGAAACGCTGGAGGGAGCCGGCATTCCCTACCGACTGCTGTTCGTCAATGACGGAAGCCGCGATCGATCTCTCGATTGGCTGCGCGCCCTGTGCACCGCCGACTCGCGCGTCAGGGTCCTTTCCTTCTCGCGGAATTTTGGCCATCAGATCTCGATCAGCGCCGGCATCGCCCATGCCGACGGCGACGCCGTGGTCGTCATGGATGCCGACCTCCAGGATCCTCCCGAAGTGATTCCTCACCTTCTCGAGCGTTGGGCCGAGGGCAGCGACGTTGTCTACGCCGTCCGCAGGAGGAGAAAGGAGGGGGGAGCAAGGCGTGCCGCTTACAAACTTTTCTACCGGATCCTGTGCGGCATCAGCAGCGTCGAGATCCCGCACGACTCGGGCGATTTCTCCCTCATGGACTCGCGGGTGGTGGCGCACCTTCGGAGCTTTCCCGAGCGCAACCGGTTCCTGCGCGGACTGCGGGCGTGGGTCGGATTCCGCCAGACGGAATGGGTTTACGAACGGATGGCCCGGGCTTCCGGCGAGCCGAAATACCGGATCCGCCACCTGGTGAAGCTGGCTCTGGACGGTTTCTTCGCCTTCTCCACCGTCCCGCTCCAGATCGCGACCTACCTCGGGTTCATGGCGGCGGGCCTCGGCTTTCTCTATCTCCTCTTCGCGCTCGCCAGCCGATTCCTCTACAACACCCCGGCGGGCTGGACGTCTCTCGCCGCCATCATCCTATTCCTGGGCGGGACGCAGCTGTTGATCCTGGGTATCCTCGGCGAGTACCTGGGACGGGTCTACGAAGAGGTCAAACAACGCCCTCTCTACATCCTGGACGAGAGGATCGGCTTTCCGGATCAGGGTTGATCCCTTTGTCGTCGAGGAGCGGTCCATGGATCCTTCGATGTACCGGGCGTTCGCGGAGCTGCATGAGCGCCGTCACTGGTGGTTCGTCGGCCGGCGGCGGATCGTGGCCTCGATCCTGGCATCGGTCCTCGGAGATCGCCGCAACCTCGAGATCCTGGACATCGGTTGCGGGACCGGAGGAATGATCCCGCTGTTGAGGCCGTTCGGCCGCGTGACCGCGATCGATCCCTCGGAGGAGGCGATCCTCTACTCGAGCGAGCGCTATTCCGGCCAGGCCATTCTTCGGCGGGTGGATTTCCCAAGGGAGCCGCCGCCGCGGGAGCGTTACGATTTGGTGACCCTTTTCGACGTCCTCGAGCACCTCGACGACGACCGGGAGGCCTTGTCTAAAGCAGCTCGCCTGCTCGGACCCGGAGGACGGCTCATCCTCACCGTTCCGGCGCACCGCTCGCTCTGGTCTCCCCATGACGAAATCAATCAGCATCGCCGGCGTTACGCCCGGGCCGAGCTTCAGGGCCGCATCCGGGAGGCGGGCCTCAGGCTCCTGCGGATGACCTATTTCAATGCCTTGCTGTTGCCGGCCGTCTGGGCCGCGCGCCGCATCCGCCGGGGGGCGGCCCTGGAGGGGGATCGACGCTCCGACTTCAGGATCCAGACGGGCTGGATGAACAACTTCCTGGCTGCGGTGTTCGGTGCGGAGCGCTTCCTCCTACGCGCCTTCGACCTTCCCCTCGGCGTTTCGCTGCTGGCGATCGCCGCCCCCGGAGAGCCTGCGGTCCGATGAAGAAGAGCCATCTCGGAATCATCCTGCTCCTGTCGCTGGCGGTTCGCGTTCCGCTCCTGGTCTTCCAGCACGATGCCTATCTCACCGGCGGGATCACTACCTCGCTCGGGCTGGTCGCGCGGAATCTTCTGGAAGGAAGGGGCCTCTCCGAGACGACGGGGCCGTTCAGCATCCTGCAGCTCTACGACCGCCAGGTCGGCGAGAAAAGGCTGATCGACATCCAGGACTTCCCCGACCCTCCGGACCAGTCGACGAAGCCGCTGATCCAGAGGATGCCCGGTTATCCGTTTCTCCTGGCCGCCCTCTGGAAGGTCACCGGCGAGTACCGCTATCTGCCCGTCCAGATCCTTCAGGTGGGCCTCAGCGCCCTGCTGCCGCTGCTCCTTGCCGGCACGGCCCGCCGCCTGTTCGGCTCCGCGGCCGGGCTCGCCGCGGGGGTGCTGGCCGCGCTGAACGTGCCGGAGGCGCGCCTGTCGCTCGTTCCTCTCTACGATTGGTGGCTCGTGCCCATCGCCGCGCTCTACGCGTGGATTCTGGTGCGCAGCGCGCCGCGCGGCTACCCGGCCCGCGACTTCCTGCTCCTGGGCATGGTGGGGGCGGCCGGCGTCTACCTGAAGCCGACAGTGGCCGCCCTGCCCCTGTTCGTGGTCGCGGCTCTCCTGCCGCGACTCTCGCGCCGTCAGCTGGTTCTGCGCGGCGCCCTGGCGTTCGGGATTCCGCTCCTGGCGTTGCTCCCTTGGGCCGCGCGGAACCACCGCGTCTTCCACCGTCCCATCCTCACGACGACTTTCTTCTGGGCGACGATCTGGGAGGGCTACGGGGAGATCCCGAACCGCTTTGGCGCGGTGCTGGACGACCGGCGAACCTACATGCAGGTCCTCTCCCGGGACAAGCTGCTGGAATACGGGACGCCGGAGTACGACGACTACTTCCGCGCGAAGGTGCTCTCGGTGATGGCTTCCAATCCCGGCTTCGTCGCCGGCCTCTGGGCGCAGCGACTCATCAGAGGCCTTCTGTTCCCCGACAACTCCTGGGGCATTCCATGGGCGGAGGACCTCGAGGCCAGCTACATCTACTTCCAGTCGACCCATGGCGGCGGACCGCTCGCCTATCTCCGGGCCAGGCCCGGGGTCGCCGTGGTGAAAGTGGCCCGGAAGATCTGGGAGCCCTTGCTTCTTGTCCTGGCCCTGCTGACTCTGGGAGCGGATCGGGCACGCTTTAAGGAGTTCCTGCCGCTGGTCGCCATTCCCCTGGCCGGGCTCGCCGCGACGATTCCGCTCCACTTGGAGAGCCGATACTTGCTGCCCGCCACGCAGATCTGGATCCTCTTCGCGGCGGCCCCCGTTGCCGCCTGGCTCGTCCCGGGATCGCCGGGGTCGGGAGGAAGAGCCGAGGCGCCCGAAGCGCCCCCATGATTCCGCGCCGGCTCTCGACCGGGATCGACGCCTACAGGATCTGGTACAAGATCACCTTCCAGAGGGGCCGGATCCTGTCGACCGATCCCGAGGCATGGCGTCGCTACTCCGACCCCGCCGTCTTCTCGTCGGCCGGAGCCTTCTTCTCCTGTGATGGCACCCCGCCCGCGGTCCGGATCTCCGAGGAACCGGTCCGGGCGGGAGCGCGCGTGCGGCGGCTCGAGTTCGCCAGCAAGCGCCCGCTCAGCTTCCCCGAGACGAATCGCGCGGTGGGACATCTCTACACGCCGCTGGAGCGGCCCGACGCGCCGGTCGTCGTCCTGAGCCATGGATGGGCCCACCGGGGCCGGCGCGGCATCGAGCGGCTCTACGTCCGCCCGCTCCTGAGGCGCAACCTGGCCGTGCTGCTTCCGGCGCATCCGCTGCATTACGAGCGGACCCCCCGGGGGACTTACAGCGGCGAGATGATGGTTTCGGGGGACGCCGCGCTGACCGTCGAGGCTTTCCGGCAGGCGGTGACCGACGCCAACGCCGCCGTCAATTATCTGATCGCATCGGGAAGGAGGCGGTGGGGGCTGTTCGGATACTCTCTCGGCGGTTACATCGCCGGACTGCTGGCCGCCGCTCGCCGGGACGCCGCCTTCCTCGTCATCGCCGGCTGCGGCGACTCCGTCATGTCGCCGATCCTGGAGACCCGGTTGGGACGGAACGTCCGGGAAGATCTCTCCCATTCGGGCCTGCTCGATCGCCAGAAGCTGGAGCTGTTCTGGGGAACGATTTCCCCCTCCCGCTGGAGCCCGGCGCTGCCGCTCGACCGGATCCTGCTGGTCGCGGGGCGATACGATCGGATCATGCTCCCCGAATCGGTGGAGCGGCTCTGGCGTGCCTGGAATCGCCCCGCGATCCACTGGCTCCCGCGGGGCCACTACACTCTTCTCGCCGCTCCGGGCGCCTTGCTGCGTCATGCCCTGCCTTTCATGGAGCGCCAGCTTGCGGGAGAGTTTTCCACGGCGTGAGATCGGGAGGGGACGAATCCGGCGCCCGGCTTCGAGTCGCCGGAAACGGGAACGAGACGGCGAAATCATAGCGCCGTCGAAAACGGGCTGAAGATCAGAGATTGCTGGGAAGGTCATCACCGAGGAGCGTGCTCTCGCCGAAGAGAGAGAATCCGCCGCCCCACACGATCGAGTCGGCGCTGATCCCGCCGCCCCACACGATCGAATCGGCGCTCATGCCGCCACCCCACACGATCGAGTCGGCGCTCATGCCGCCGCCCCACACGATCGAGTCGGCGCTCATGCCACCGCCCCACACAATCGAGTCGGCCCTCATGCCGCCGCCCCACACGATCGAGTCGGCCCTCATGCCGCCGCCCCACACAATCGAGTCGGCCCTCATGCCGCCGCCCCACACGATCGAGCTGGCCCCGGCGTTGCCCGGTGCGACGCTTCCGCTGGAGGAGGCCGCGGCGCGGCGGCCCCATACCGTCGCGTCGCCCCAGACGGCGCCGGTGCCGCGCTGCGGATCGGAACCCCAGATTACGTCGCCGCCCCAGACCGCCGCGTCGCCCCAGAGGGTTCCCGGGTCCTGGAAGAGGATTCCGGTCTCCGTCCACGTCGCCTTGGGGGAAAGCGCCGGAAGCAGGGCGACGTCTGCGAGGCCCAGGGCCGTGATGAGATCGGCGAACCCGGCGCCTTCGGAGAAGACGTCGTAGCCCAGGCGCTTCTCGGCCCCCTTCATCAGACGGGCCTTCACCGTGTCCGGGGTGATGAGAGGCTGAGCCTGGATCATCAGCGCCGCCATGCCGGAGACGACGCCCGCCGACATGCTCGAGCCGCTCAGCTCGAAGTAGGGGGAGTCGAGCTGTGCCGCCGCGGGGTCGCTCCGATAGGCGCCCTGCTTTACGCGCAGCGCCGCATAGGCCGTGTCGAGAGCCGAGCCTTCGGCGCGCAGCGAGATGGTCCGGTTGCCCGGCGCCACCAGATCGGGCTTGACGACGTGATCCAGGTAGGTCGGTCCGCGGGAAGTATAAGAAGTCAGAACGTCGTCAGGCCGGACCGCGCTCCGGTAATTGTTGGAGGCTCCCACCGTGATGATCGAGGGATCGTTGCCGGGGCTGTGAATCGTCGCGTAGCCTCCCGTCCCCGAGTTCCCCGCGGCCGCCACCACGACGATGCCGGACCTCCAGGCGAGTTCGACCGCCTGGCAGAGGGGATCGTCGACGTACGATTGCTCCACCGAATGGCCCAGCGACAGGTTCATCACGCGGATGTTGTAGGCAGACCGGTTCAGGACGACCCAGTTGATGCCGGCCAGAACGTCGCTGACCCGGCCGCTTCCATCCGGGCCCAGGACGCGCACCGAGACGAGCTTCGCCTTGGGGGCGATTCCATTGAAACGCCTGAAGGACTGCGAGTCGCTGCTGGCGCTGCCGTCGCCGGCGATGATTCCGGCGACGTGCGTCCCGTGGCCGTAGTAATCCGCGAATCCCTTCTCGTGACCGACCACCTCCACTTCCGCCACCTGGCGGCTGCCGATGTCGGAATGATTGGCGATCCCGGAGTCGACCACCGCCACCGTCACTCCGGCGCCGTTAAGAGAGGACCCGAGAGGCGTGGTCTGGCGCGCCGCCTGGTCGGCGCCCACCGTGACGTAGTTCAGGTCGTTGAAGGATCGGACGATGAAGTCGTAGGAGACGTGGCGGACGTTCCTGCCGCGGGAGAGCGAGCGCAGCGAGCCTGCCGGAACCGATGCCGAATAGGCGCCGAGCTGGCTGAAGCGCCGGCCGGCGCGGACTCCAAGCAACTGCGCCGCGGCGTCGTCCGCCTCATCGGAAGGCTCGGTCGTCGACACGATCACGGGAACCATGTCATCCGGCTCGAGAGCTTCAAGGAGCTTGATCAGCCGCGGGCTCAAGCGCGAATCGTCGGAACTTTCGGCCGCCTGCGCCGCCGGCCAGCTGGCCCAGTCGAAGATCCCTCCCGAAAGGATCAGGACGAGCGCCAGAATGATCGCCATCCTTCGATTTCGTTTGCGAGCCGGCATACAGCCTCCCCTTTTTCTCCGCCGCGCCTATTCGCGCTGCCTAGAGCGCCTTGTCAGACGCCCGTCAGCGCATATCAATGACTGCAACGCGGGTACCAGAGGCGCGTCAGAGGGTTGGCGGCAAACCGAGCCGGTTGATTCGGAAGAGGTTGAGCGTCGCGAGGAAAGGGAACGATGCCTTTCGGACAGCTTCCCGGGAGCGGGCCGCGTGTGGGGGTTTCGCTCCGATTGATCCCGGCCGGCCGCCGGTGCGGCCCGGAACTCTCTCAATCGCTTCAGTTGGATTCGGTGACGGGCTTCTGGGCAGGGATGTCCAATTCCGCTTCAGTTTTCGGAGCCGAGGCCGCGGCGGCGCTCGCCGGACCCGCTCGCCTTTACACCGCCTGAAGGGGCCGGTAAGATGCCGCCCTTGCGGGAGCGTCGTCTTGGCGAGATTCGCAGCGGCGATCGTTCTTCTACTCCTGACGGCATCCCCCGCGCTGGGCGCGCCCGGCATCGGATTGGACGATGCGCCCGCCGCGGAGCGCGGCCCCTTCGAGGAGAGGAACCAGCTTCCCTTCGATCTCCTCTTCCTCGCCTTCCCGGCGCGCGGCGGCCGTACGCTGCTCCCGGGCGAGCAGCAGTTTCTCGTCAGCCAAACCTATTCCAACACCTTGATCGGCTCCGACATCTTCTTCACCGATCTCGACCCCGCCTCCGGCGCGCGCCAGCATCTTTCTCCGATGCTGGTCGCCGCGGCCCAGGCCTCCCATCCCGGACGGAGCCTGTTCTTCTTGGACCTGGAGCATGGCCGCACCGAGCTGCGCTGGCGCGCGGGGGTTTTCCGCTGGCTCGAGCTGGGGGCGGAGGTTCCCTTTCTCTCGTACCGGGGAGGCTCGTTCGACGGACTGATCGAGAGCTATCACCGCCGCCTCGGACTGCCGTCGGGAGGACGCGACCTCTTCGTCCGGGACAGAGTCGGCATCGCGCTGACGTGGGATGATGAAATCTATTTCGCCGGCGCCAGCCCCAGCCTGTTTCAGATCGGCGACGTGTCGCTCTTCGGGAGGATCCCGCTCCGGCAATCGCCGCGCGGCGATCTGGCGCTCTCGGCGGCGGTCAAGCTCCCGACGGGGAACGCCGAGAACCTGGGCGGCAGCGGCGGCGCCGACTACGGGCTCGAGGTGGAAGGCACGGGGAGGTGGGGCCGCCAGCGCCTTCACGGCGCTGCGGGATGGGTGCTGCCGGGAGGCTGGTCGCTGTTCCCGCGCTTCGAGCCGGCGAGGATGTGGAGCCTGTTGGCCGGCTACGAGTTTCTCTCAAAGCGCCGTCTTTCCTGGATTGTCCAGGTGCAGTCTCAGAGCAGCGTCTTCCATGGATGGCGACAAGCCGACCCCGATCTCTCCAGGCCGAGCAGCGAGCTGCTGGTGGGATTGAAGCGATCCGGCCGGAACGAGATCTGGACCTTCGAGGCCGCCGTCATCGAGGGACTGTTCGACCAGAACAACGCGGTCGACATCGGGATCCGGACGGGCGTGTCGCGGCGTTTCCCGGGACGCTGAACCGGCGGGAAGTCAGGGGCTCGCGGCCGCAGGCCGGCCCGGCGCTCCCGGGGGCGGCTCGGTGATCGCCAGGGTTTGATCCGCGGCCACGCCTTGGAGCACCTGGATCGCTCCGGAGGGCCAGCGAATCTCCACGCGGTCGGCTCTTGGCGAGTCACCCAGGCCGAAGTGGAGGATGAGCTCGTTCTGGGAGAGATAAGAAGTCCCGCTCCGGATCTCGTCGATCTGGCGTCTCTTTCCCACCGTCACGACCGCCCGCGCTCCGATGGCGTCCCGGTTCGAGCGCCTCCCGGAAAACCGGAGGCGCAAGAAGTGGCTCCGGTTGCCGCCGTCGTTGCGCAGCAGCGCGGCCGGTGAATCGTGGTTGCTGAGGACGACGTCGAGATCGCCGTCGCCATCCAGGTCGGCCACCGCCATTCCCCTTCCCACCTGTGCGGTGGAGAAATACGGGCCCCTCTCGGGACCGACTTCACGCATCTTTCCGTGGCCCTGGTTCTCGAACAAGAAGGCCCGCTGTTCGTAGCTGAGCGAGTCGTTGAACTGCTTGATGTTGTCGATGATGTGACCGTTCGTCACGAACAGGTCCTGATCGCCGTCGTTGTCGATGTCGAACAGGTTCGTGCCGAAGCCGACGAACGGGATGCTGATCTCGCCGATCCCGGACGGAAAGGTGGCGACCTCGAAGCGCAGCCCGCCAAGATTCCGCCAGAGCTCGTTCGGCTCCCCCGAGAGGTTCGTGACGATGAGGTCGAAGCGGCCGTCGTTGTCGTAGTCGCCGGAATCCACTCCCATCCCGGCCTCGGGCCTGCCGTCCTCGCTGTAGCCGGTGCCCGACTCCAGCGTCACGTCGGTGAACGTGCCGTTCCCGTTGTTTCGGTAGAGGACGCCCGGCACGGAGTCCTTGGCCACGTAGACGTCGAGATCGCCGTCCAAGTCGAGATCGCTCCAGACCACTCCCAGCCCCTTCCCCCAGTGCTCGGTGAGCCCCGCCTTGCGCGTCACCTCGGTGAAGGTGCCGTCGCCGTTGTTGTGATAGAGAGTGTCCGGCACCCCTTCGTAGGCGTCGGGGTGGCAATAAGCCCGGATCTTGCGCACCGGATCGCCGCACCATTTGTTGTGATCCAGGTTGAAGTCGACGTAGTTCGCGACGAACAGGTCGAGGCGCCCGTCGCCGTCGTAATCGGCGAACGCGGCGCTGGTGCTCCACAGGGGGTCGGTGACGCCCGCCTGCTTCGTGACGTCGCGGAACGTGCCGTCCCCGTTGTTCCGGTAGAGGATGTTGGGGCCGAAGTTCGTCACGTACAGATCGATTCGACCGTCGTTGTCGTAATCTCCCGCGGCGCATCCCATTCCATACCCGTACCCGGCGACTCCCGCCTGCCGCGTGACGTCGGCAAAACGCCCTTTCCCGTCGTTCCGATACAGGACGTTGCCGGGGCGCCCGGCTCCGCTCCGGACCGGACCCGATTGCACGAAGTAGAGATCGGGATCTCCGTCCGCGTCATAGTCCAGAACGCACACCCCCGAGCCCATGTCCTCGATCATGTTCTTCTCCGCCGTCGCGCCCGACACGTGACGGAAGGCGATCCCCGAAGCGGCCGCCACCTCCGTGAAAGTCGGCTTGGCCGGCTTGGAGGCGGTGGGTCCGGCCGCCGGACCGGGGCCCGACAGCGCCAGCAGGAAGCAGACGCAAGGAATCGCCGCGCCTCGCCTAGAAACCGGTCTTGTTCTCACCGATCGCCTCCAGCCGGTCGAACGCCTCCCGCTCGCGGCGGCTCTTTTCCTCTTCGCCGCTCTGCTGATAGAGCACGGCCAGGAGGTAGTGCGCCTCGGTCAGCTTCGGGTCGCTCGCCACCGCCTTTTCCAGCGCCGCCCTCGCCTCTTCCGGCCGTTTCATCTTGAGCAGGCATTGCGCCCTCCCCAGCTGGTAGCGGCCCGACTCCGGAGAAATCGCCAGCAGCCGGTCGTATTCCTTGAGCGCCGCGACGTAGTCCGCCGTGAGGAAGAGCTCCCGCGCGTTTCCTTCGGCCGCCCGGTCCTTCGCCTGCCGGTCCCACAGGCGCACGAAGATCTCCTGCTCCCGCGCCGCCTCGGCCTTTTTCCCGCGCCGTGCGTAGACCTTGGCGAGATTGAAATGGGCCTGGCTGTTCTCCGGCGCCAGCGCGATCGCCCTCCCCAGCTCCTCCTCGGCGCGGCCATCGTCCCCGCCGCGCATGAAGCAGAGTCCGAGCATGTAGTGCGCCTCGGCGTGGCCGGGCATCTCCACGAGGAGGCGTCCCAGAAGGCTGCGGGCCTCCGCGTAATCGCCGGCGCGGTAGCGGACCAATCCGAGGTTGTAAAGAGATTGCGGATCTTGCGGATGGCGCTCCAGCACTTCACGGAAGAGCCGGGTCGCCTCCTCGTAGTCTCCCAGCCGCAGGGCGATGCGGGCGAGGCCGAGGCGCGGCTCCGGGGCTTCGGGGTGGATCGCCAGCAGGCGCCGGTACTCCTCCTTCGCCGGGGCGTACTGTCTGGCCTGCGTCAGCGCGGCGCCGAGAAGAGTCGACACGCGGGTGTCGGCCGGAACGAGATCGCGCGCTTTCTGGAAGGAGGAGGCGGCTTCGTGGTATCTCCCCTGCCGGTACTCGCCCACTCCCTCGTTCACCCATCGTGCCGCTTCGGCCGGGAGACCCCAGTCGGGATGGGACGGCGTCGGGGGGCCGGACGGCTTTGCCGGCGCCGTCCGGGTGGCCGGGCTGGAAGCCTCGCGACGGCCGCAGCCGGAAGCCAGGAGTAGACAGATTCCCGCGCCGGCGGCCACGCGCCGCAGCGCTCCTCCGCGGCTCATCGCCCCGTCTCTCCCTTGGCGGCGTCCCCCCGGGAGCCGCGCGAAAGGAGGAGGACCCTCTTGACCACCGGATGTCCGACCGCGACCGCCGCGAGGAGCAGGAGAATCAAGGGGTAGAGAATCGTTCCGACGATCATGGCCGCGGCGCAGAGAGTGAACGACCCGACGACGCTCCATCGTTTCCTTGTTCCACCGGCTCGCATGTCGTTCTCCCCGCGATCAGCTCGGCGAGGATAGCATATCCCGGGAAGGGCTTCGGGACGGCCGCTCCACGTTGACGCTCCTCGGAGGCGACCGTATAATTTTCGCCAGGGTCCGACCCGCGCGCGACGACGGGCGGGAACGGACGGCGGAATGCCGAGGCCTCGCACGGCCCAACCTCTGCATCGAGAACCAGGATGACGACCGGCCCAGGCAGCCCCCAGGGGAAGGGAATCCTGTTTCCTGCCCTTGCCTTGGGGATCCTGCTCCTCGTGGCGCTGGGCGTCTCGCTGGTGTCGGGCCGCGGCGGCTATTCCCTGGGCTCCTCCGGCCGCACCGATTGTCTTCGCTGCCACGCGCGGCCCGCCGATCTGAAAGGCGGAGGCGATCCCGGGCTGGTCGAGCAATGGCGCCGATCGGTGCACTTCCGCCGGGGGGTCGGGTGCGAGGACTGCCACGGAACGGACCACCAGAAGATGATCGAGACGCACGGAGAGGTCTCCGCGGGAAGGTGCGGAGCGTGCCACGCCGACCGGGTCCGCGAGTTCGCGAACCAGGGTCATGCCATCGCCTCGACCATGGCGGAATCGAATGCCCGGTTCCTGGCGCAATCCCCGGAGATGCGGCAGCAGGGGTGCATGGGATGCCACGCCATCGGCAAGCGCTTTGCGGACGGCAGCGTCGGGAAATGCAACGCCTGCCACGTCGGCCACGCCTTCTCCGCCGAGCAGGCCCGTGAGCCGGAAGCCTGCATCACCTGCCACGTCGGGCCCGATCACCCGCAGAACGAATCCTACGAGGAGTCGAAGCACGGAATCGCCTACCGGGCGACGCGGGACGTCAAGCAAGCCCCCACCTGCGCCTCCTGCCACATGCCCGGCGGGACCCATGACGTCACCTTCGGGATGACGCTGGGAGGCGCGGCCTTCGGGGGCGCGCTGGAGGGGGAGAGTCACAAGCTCCCCATGAAGACGCTCAGCCGGGCCGAGTTCGATCGCAAGCGCCGCGAGATGCTCCAGGTCTGCAGCGACTGCCATGCCACCTCCTTCGCGCGCGACTCTCTCGCCGGCGCCGATGCGATCAAGAAGCAGACCGACGCTCTCGTCGACCGGGCGGCGGGGATCGTCGAAGCCGTATGGCGGGCGGGAGCGCTCGATCCCCGTCCGGAAGATCGGCCTTCGAATCCGGTGGAAGGAGCGGTGCTGGTCCTCGGGACCCATCAGCTCTACGAGGAGACCTCCCCCCTGGAGCAGCGTTTCTTCGAGCTCTCCGCTTTCTTCGGGCCGACGACCTGGAAAGGGGCCTATCATCACTCTCCCGACCACACCCACTGGCTGGGGAACATGAAGGCCAAAGAGAGCCTCATCTACATCGAGGCAGAGGCGCGCCGCCTCACGGGGATCTCGTTCGCCAGAACGGAGTCGAATTGGCCCGCTCCGCCCGCACCGGATCTCGCCCGCGCCGCCTCTCCACCGACCCAGACCCGGCCGGCCCAGACGCGGCCCGCCGCGGCCGGCGTTCCGGCCCGTCCGGCGCCGCTCCCGCCGGCCTCGGAGACCCGCTCCCCCACCGATCCGGTCCACCCCGCCGCGCCGTTCTCGCGGACGTTTATCCCCCCTTCGGCTCTCGGAGTGCCCTTCAAGGCGGGCGCGCGGTATCTGGGAGATCGCTACTGCGAGGGATGTCACGCGGACGTCTACGGCTCCTGGCGCAGGACGGAGATGGCCGCCACGTTCGGCGCCCTTTTTCCCGGCGCCGATCGGGAGCCGAAGGTGAAGAGCCTCGGAATCGATCCCGACGCCGACTTCACCCACGATCGCACCTGCTTCCCCTGCCACACGACCGGGTACGGCCAGCCCGGGGGATTCATTTCCCTGGAGAAGACGCCGAGCCGTCTCGGCGTGCAGTGCGAGTCGTGTCATGGCCCGGCGAGCGAATACATGGACCACATGAACGCCCGGAAAGGAGGCGGCAAGGTGGCCAGCCCCGGCCTGGTCCTCGCCGACCAGCGCGTCTGCCTGCAGTGCCACCATCCGTCCGATCCCTGCCCCGATCCCAAGTACGTCTTCGATTACGCCTTGATGAAGACGAAGGGATTGCATGAAATCCACCGCTAATCCCTTCCCGGGGGGGGCGGCCATCCCGCTGCTCGTGGTTCTCTGCCTCGCGCCGGCCGCCTGCCGGAGAGCGGCCCTCGCGCCGGGGCCCGAGGCCACTTACGTCGGCGCGGAGCGTTGCGCGGGATGCCACGCCGAGATCACCGGCCGCTGGAAGGCGACGGCTCACGGCAATCACGCCTTCGTCGCCTCGGACGCCGTGGTCAAAGGGGACTTCAAGCACAAGAACGTCTACGTCTACCGAGGAGTGACCTCCCGGATGTGGACGGCGGACGGAAAGTACTTCATGGAGACGGAGGGGCCGGACGGCGCGCCGCACGCCTACCCGATCGATATCGTCCTCGGATGGCGCCAGACGCAGGTCTACCTGACCCGTTTTCCCGACGGCCGCTACCAGACGCTGCCGACCTACTTCGACGTCAAGGAGAACGCCTGGTTCGACCAGACCGAGGGGGTCGTCCCGAGCGGCGGGAAGAAGCTGACCCCCCGCGACCAGCTCTTCTGGGCGAATCGCGGGCGCACCTGGAATTCCGGTTGCAGCGGCTGCCACGGAAGCCAGGTCGAGAAGAACTACGATCCCCGGTCCAATTCGTATCACACCACCTGGACCGACCTGACGATCAATTGCGAGACCTGCCACGGACCCGGGAGCCTGCATGTCGAGGCCTGGACCCGGGCCGGGACCGGAGGCGAGGTGGACGAGGCGAAAGCGGGACTCGTCAAGCTGGAGGCGCTCACGCCGGAAAGGCAGGTGGAGGTCTGCGCCCGGTGCCACGCCGCCAAAACCCCCATCGCGCGGGGATGGCAGCCCGGCAAACCGCTTCTCGAGTATTTTCAGCCGGCGGTCCCCGGGATGGAGCAGCAGTTCTTCTCCGACGGCCGCAACAAGGGGCTGAACTACGATTACGTCGCCTTCATCCAGAGTCTCTGCTACCGGCAAGGGAACCTGACTTGCACGGGATGCCACGCCGCCCACGGGGCGGGCAATCCGATCGATCTGATCGAGCCGGAGGAGCGGCTGGACCGGGTCTGCGCGCCCTGTCACGCCGACATCGCCGCCGATGCTCCAGCGCACACCCATCACGCCGCCGGGAAGAGGGGAAGTCTCTGCGTCGACTGCCACATGCCCAACGTGGACATCCTGGGGAAGCGCATCCAGGCGCGGGATCATTCCCTCTCCGTTCCCGTCCCCGGGAACACCAAGAATTTCGGGATTCCGAACGCCTGCAATACCTGCCACCGCGATCGCGATCCTGAATGGTCGGCCAAGACCATCCAGGAGTGGTACCGCACCGACCAGCAGGATCGGATCCGTCTGACCGCCGCGTTCTTCTTCGGCTCGCGGAAGGCTCCCGAGGCCGCGCCGGTCCTTCTGGACCTGTTCAGGAATCGTGAAGCCCTCTCCCCGCCCCGCCGCGCCGGGATTCCCGCGATCCTGGCGGAGTACAACGACCCGGCGCTCCTGGCGCCTCTCGTCCCGGCGCTCCTCGATCCCCAGGAGGCGCTTCTCGTGCGCTACAAGGTGGCCGCCGCCATGGCTACGGTCCCCGCGCCGGCCACCGATCAGGCCCTGCTGCGGGCGCTTACCCGGCCGGAGCCGGCGGTCTCGCGGCTCGCCGGGATCGAGCTCGCCCGGCGCGGCGTGAAGCCGCGCGATCCGGCGCTGCGCGCCGCGATCGGCCGAATCGTCAAGGAGCACGAAGAGCAGGTGGAGAAAGTGCGCGCCGACGTCCCCGAGGATCTCGCGAGCCTGGGGGACATCTACGCCAAGCGGGGTGAGGAAGACCGCGCGGTGGAGAAGTACGAAGCGGCGCTGAGGCTGAACTCCGAGCTTCCGGAGGTCCAGATCCGGCTGGGCACCTTGTACGCGCGCCGAAAGGAGGTCGAGCGCGCCGCGGCCTGCTTCCGGGCGGCCGCCGAATTCCTGCCGCGCAGCGGCGTGCCCCTCTTCAACCTCGGGAGTCTCTATCTGCAGACGGGACGGAGCGCCGAGGCGATCCCTCACCTGACGAGGGCTCTCGAAATCGATCCCGGCTATCGGGAGGCCCGCTACAATCTCGCCGTGGCGCAGCTGGAGGACCGGCGCTTCGCCCCCGCGCTGGAAAACCTGAAGCGGCTCGCCCCGAGCCGGCCGGGGGATCCGATGATTCAGTATTATCTCGGCCGCGCCTTCGAGGGTCTGGGGCGCAAGGACGCCGCCGCCGACTCCTACCGCAAAGCGTTGGAAATCGCTCCCGATCTGTCGGACGCGCGAGGAGCGCTGGCGAAGCTGCAGGGGCCGCCGGGGTAGCTCTTCCCGCCCGGCTCGGTCGCGGCGCGCCGTCGGAATTCCGACGTTCCACGCTCGAGACGTCGCGGCCCGTTCCTTTGACAATCCCGGTGTCGGACCCTAGATTTCACGCCGAGTCGGCTCGCATGGCGGGGACCGGAGGATGCGGCGTGAAGTTGGAAAGCGCGGAAAGGGGATGGGAACGCTCTGAACGGGCCGCTCCGGCCGCCGCGTCCGGCGGACTGGTCCGGAGCCTCCTGCAGAAAGTCTTCGGCCGGCGCCGGCGCATCCTCGTTAATCTCCGTTACCAGCTCAAGATGGCCATGATAGGCACGATCGGAATGGGATTCCTGGTCGGCCTGATGATCCTGATCCTGTACCGAATCAACGCGCAGAATTCCCGGGAACTCCTGGAGGTGGCGCCTTTCCTCAAGGAGAGCCTGGCGGTGCGCGACCGCAACCAGCTCCTGGTGATGCTCGCGGGCGGAATCGTTTTCATGGCCGGCGTGTTCCTCGTCGAGATCCTCGAATCCCACAAGACGGCCGGGGTCATCCACAACGTGCGAAGACGGCTGGAGGAGGTGCGCTCCGGCCGCTTCAGCGCGCGCGTCAAGCTTCGCAAGCACGACAACTTTCCGGAGCTTGCGGAATCGTTCAACGACATGGTCTCGGTCATCCGCTCCCGGACCGAAGGGGATCTCGCCACGCTCGGCCGGATGGCGTCGCTCGCCGCCGACCTGCTCCGCGAGGAGGTCCGCGGCAATCGCGAGGGACTCCGCCAGATTGCCCACACGCTCCGGCAGTCGCTGGAAGACGCCCGGCGCCACAAATCGGAGCTGCTGCGGCCCTGATCTCGTCGCCGCGAGCTCCTCCAGCTGAACTCTTCCGGGCGGCGTTACGAATGAACGCAGATTGTTGTTGACTTCTCGGGACGGCGACGGTATGCTACAGCTCGTGTCTGCGAGGAGTTACCCGGCTTGAATGGCAAATAACCACGAAAGCGCTTCTCGGCTTTGGTGGTTTTTTTTTGCCTTGAGACGGGCTTCAGCCACGGCGGTGCGATAGCCGCCTCGAACCAAGGCAAGGCCTTGTATCTTAGTCGAAAGGAGGTAGTTACAGTAGTGCCCAAAGGAAAAGTGAAGTGGTTCAACAACGCCAAAGGGTACGGCTTCATCCAGCAGGAAGACGGAAGCGACATCTTCGTCCATTTTTCTGCCATCAAGGGTGAGGGGTACAAGACCCTCGAAGAGGGTCAGGTGGTGGAATTCGACATCACTCAGGGACCGAAAGGTCTCCAGGCGGAGAACGTCGTTAAGGCCTAAGCTCCTTTCGACTTTTGCTCCAATTGAACCCCGGCGGACGCCCGCCGGGGTTTTTTATTGTCTTTTTATTGTGCCGGAGCGGCGTCCACGGAGGGACCCGGGTCGTGCAGATCGGGGTGCTTCTTGAAATAACGCTGGATGACCCATTCGGGCGTCTTCGCCGCCTCGCCCGCTCCGAACTTGCTTTCGAACACCCCGTCACCGTCCGTGTCGACGATCGCGTAGACGTCGGTGGGCTTCCCGTCCTTCCCCTTGATGTGGAACTGGCAGGCGAAGACCTCCCCTTCGATCTCCAGGGTCTCGAAGACCACGTCCTGATCCTTCTTCTTGTAGATCTTCATCAAGGTCTCCTTCCCGGCGATGCGGCCGGTGGCGTCCACGGGTCGGATCGCCTTCTTCTCGGCGCGGGCCGGATTGGGAAAGAGCCAGCCGCCCTTCTTGATCTGCGCCGCCGCCAGGGGAAGGGATCCGACGGCCGCCACGAGCAGCAGGGAAAACGCTCTTCTCATCATAATCCGACGCTTTTTCCTCACGGGTGCGCCATCCTAGCATGAGGCTTGGAGATCGTCCAAAATCGCGGCTTCCGTGGCAACGCTCCGGAGCGTCAGGCCTCCAGATCGCCGTCGGGGCTGGAGTTGGCGAGGATGGTCTTGTAATAAGGAAGGAGCCGTTCCTCGTAGACCGCGATGAGCTTGTCCAGTAGCTCGACGGGATTCTCGCTGTAGACGACCTGAGCCCCCGTATTCTTCTGGATGAAGGAGATGATCGTCTCGATTCGATCGGTGATGCCGCCCGTCCCCTTGAGAACCCCGATGACCTTCGCTTCGTCGAAAGCGATGGCGAACTCTCCCAGCGTCCCGGATCGGCCGCCCATGAAGACGACCATGTCGCAGGAGCGGATGTTCTCGATCTCCCGGCCCATCAGACCGCTTCCCGTATAGATGATGGCGTCGTACCCGTGATAGGGAGAGGCGTACTTCATGGCGTGCTCTTCGAAATTCAGGGCGGGCGAGATCCCGACCACCAACCCTCCCGATTCCTTGGCGCCGAGGACCGCCTGGTGAGGAAGGCCGGGACAGGCGCCGGTAATCAGGACGCAGCCGCGGCGGGCGATCTCCTGGCCCATGCGGTAGGCCTTCTGGAGGATCTCCCGGCTGATGTCTCCGCCGGCGGAGCCCATCACGCCCACGGTGATCCTGAGGAGCGTGTGGACCGGGTCGTCTTTGCTTGCGCTCATCGGGCGCGGAGTCTAGCACAGCGGGTGGCGCGCGCCAAGACGAGGAGCTTCGACCGGCCGGGGATCAGTCCGGGTTTGACCCTGCCCGGGAGCGGCTCTTATAATGCGCCGCCACGGGGACGTCCCCGCAACTTCGGACAATCTCGATGAAGCTTCGCTTCCTACGCTCGGCCGGAATCGCCGCCGCCGTGTTCGCCGCTCTCGCCGCCGGCGGCTGTTCGCCGGGGACCGGGGCCTTCACGCTTCCCGACGATCCCCTCGTAGGCCGGCCGGCGCCCCCCTTCGTCTTCCACAACGTGCACCAACGCCCCTTTCCGTCGCTGAACTTCGCGGGCAAGACGCTGGTGCTCATTTTCGTCCGGGCGGGGCAGCCCGAGGTCCAGTCGCTGCTCCTGGAGATGGAAAGGATGCACCGGGAGCCGGAGTTCACCGCGGTCCAGTTCGTGGCCATCGCCCCGGAGCAGGATCCGATCACCCAGCCCTTTTGGATCGGACTGCGCAACACCCTGCCTCTGGCGCTCGACTACACCGACACGGCCGGACGTTACGGGGCGGGATCGCTCCCGATGATCGTGGTCCGCGATTTCCGGGAGATCATCCGCCTGAGGCTGGACGGCTTTACGGGAAAGGACTTCCGCCCGAAAATCGCGGCCGTTCGCAAGACCGTCCGGGAATCCGAGAACTTCCGGACGCAACCCTCTTCCGCCTCCCCCTCCCCCACTCCCTGAGCCTCAATCCTTCGCGCTCTTGCCCGGGTCGACTCCAAGGCGCCGGCGGGCGAGCGCGCGAAGCGCCAGAGCGATCGCCGCGAGGCCCAGGAGGAGCAGGACCGTCGTCCGCGCTCTCACCAGGTGAATCAGGGCGGTCTCAAGATGCGGTCCGGAGAGATGGCCGATCAGGAGGAAGAGCGGCACGCTGATGACCGCTCCCGCGAAATCGTAGAGGAGGAATCTCGCCCGCGACATCTCCATAATGCCGGAGGTGACGAACACCGGTCCGCGAAGCCCGGAGACGAACCTGGCGAAAAAGACCATCTTCTCCCCGTGACGATCGAACTTGCCCCGGATCCAGCGGTATCTCTTTTCGGTGAGCACCCGGGAGAAGCGCTTCTGCTTCCAGATCCTCGGGCCCAGGAGCCTCCCCAGGGAGTGCCCCAGAAAGTCCCCCGTCAGGACTCCGAGGATCCCCACTGCCACGGCCGGCACGGGATGAAGCAGGCTGCGGTTGATGAGATAGCCCGCGGCCAGCAGGGTGAGGTCCTCCGGCAGCGGGATTCCCAGGGCGGAGACTACCAGCATGAGGTAGATCCCCAGATAGACGAGCTCCGGACCCCATTCCTGGATTCTGTCGGCGACGGTCAGGAAATCCAAGGCTGGTTTGACTCGGAGGGAGTCTTCTCCCACAATGTCAGGGTTGGTTTTGGACTATAGCATAATCAGGGAGCGGTCGATGGCGTGCTTCGCCGCGCGGAGTTCGAGCTCGATGATCGGGCGGGCAACCGCCGCGATCGCGCTGTTCTCGCTGCTCCTGCTGACCCTGACCTCGGATCTTCACGTCCATCCTGGCTCGAAATCCTGGATTCCCTCCGGCGGCCCGATGCGGATGGAATCGTCGTCCACCTCGTCTCCGGCGCTGCCGGGCCGGGCCTCCCCCTGCCTTGCCTGTCTTCACTCGCGCGCCCACTCACTCGGTCCCTGCGAGAGTGTCTTCGAGGAGAAGCCGGTCTCGATCTCCCTGAACCGTCCACCGAACCCGCTTCCGCCTCCCCCGGCCCCCACGGTTCCCCGGACGGAGCCCCGCGCCCCTCCCGCCTGCTGACTCAGCCGACCATCGCTGGGAAGACGCTCCGGCATCAGCCTTGCCGGCGCGATCCCGAACTTTCCTGAACGGCGAGTATCCAGGACCGTCCCGCGCTCCCCGAGCCATGGGAACCGCGTTTAGGGACGAATGGGAGACAGTCATGATGAGGCGTTCATTCCGGGGCTTGGCGGCGACGTGGGTCGTCCTCTCGGCGCTCGCCCCGGCCGTAGCCCAGGATCAGCCACCTCCCGCCTCCGCGGAGGAGGTCCGTATCCTTCGTCAGGAGATCGCAACCCTGAAGAGCCAGGTCGAGGCCCTCACGGCGCAGCTCGCGGCGCTCGGGCCGCCTTCGGCGGCGGCGCCGGCCGCGCCGCCGGGGGGATCGGCGCCGCCGGTCCCGGAGCCCCCCCCCGCCGTGGCGGCGCCCTCGCAGACCTCGAACTACTTCAACCCCAGCATCGCCGCCATCGGCAACTTTCTCGGAGTCGGCGGCTCGAATCACACCGAGAACCTCCCGAGCATGAGCCTGCGGGAAAGCGAGGTCTCCTTGCAGGCCGTCGTCGATCCCTACGCGCGCGCCGACTTCTTTCTGTCCTTCGGGGAGGAGGGGGTCGAAGTCGAGGAAGGGTTCGCGACCTTCACGACGCTTCCGGGAGGGTTCTTGGCCAAAGTGGGCCGGATGCGCCCCTCCTTCGGCAAGATCAACACCCTGCACCTGCACGTGCTGCCGTGGGCGGATGAGCCCTTGACCATCGTCAATTTCCTCGGCGGCGACGAAGGCTGGGTGGGGACCGGCGTGTCGGTCGCCCGGATGATTCCCTTGCCCGGGGACATTTTCTCCGAAGTGACGCTGCAGGCGTTCCGGGGAGAAGCGGAGGGCCTCTTCGAAGCTCCGAGCCGCGGGGATCTCGCCTACAACGGCCACTATCGCGTCTTCAGCGATTTGACCGAAGCGGCGAATCTCGACGTGGGCCTCTCCTACGCTCAGGGACCGAACGGCCTCACCGAGCGCTCCGACACCCGCCTGGAGGGGATCGATGCCACCTTCCGGTGGAAGCCGCTCCGAACCGCGACTTACCGCTCGGCGAGCGTCCGGGGGGAGTACGTGCGGAGCCGCCAGGAGCAGCTCTCCGGAGCGGAGATCGCGGACGGCTGGTTCCTCTCCGCCGAATACCAGCTCGCGAAGCGCTGGTTCGCCGGCGCGCGGGTCGAGCGCGCCGACCGCGCCGACGACGCGGCGCTCCAGGACCGCGGCCTCGCGGCGATCCTGACTTTCTGGCCGAGCGAGTTCTCGCAGCTGCGCGGCGAGCTGCGCCGGCGGACGTACGCCGGCGGCGAGACCGCGAACGAGGCGCTCCTTCAAATCCAGTTCGCCATCGGCGCCCACGGCGCCCATCCCTTCTGAGAGACCCCATGAAACGACTCGTGGCATTGCTCGTGATTCTCTTCGCGCCCGCGTTCGCCGGCTCGAGTTCTGCGAAAGTTCGGATCGTCTCGACCCTCGACGACTTCTCCTCCATCGCCGAGTCGATCGGCGGCGTTCTCGTCGAGGCCGATTCCCTCGCCAAGGGGTATCAGGATCCGCATTTCGTCGACGCCAAACCCTCTTTCATCCTGAAGCTCTCCCGGGCCGATCTGCTGATCGTCGCCGGGCTCGAGCTGGAGATCGGCTACCTTCCGCCGCTGATCGACCAGAGCCGGAACGGGCGCATCCATCCCGGCAATCCCGGCTATCTGGACGTGTCGAACGGTTGCGAGATCCTCCAGCGGCCGACCGGCCAGGTGACGCGCGCCATGGGCGACGTGCACCCGTTCGGCAATCCCCACTACTGGCTCGATCCCGACAACGGGCGGACCATCGCGCGCTCGATCGCCGCGAAGCTCGCGGAGCTCGATTCGGGCAATCGGGCCGCTTACGAGAAGAACCTCGCCGCGTTCGAGGCGAAGCTCGGCGAGAAGGACCGGGAGTGGCAGGCGAAGCTGGCTCCCTTCGCCGGAGCCGAGATCGTCACCTTCCACAATTCGTGGCCGAACTTCGCCAAGCACTTCCGCCTGAACGTCGCGGGGAACATCGAGCCCAAGCCGGGAATCCCGCCGACCCCCAGCCACACCCTCGAGATCATCAACCTGATCAAGAGCCGGAGCATCCGCGCGATCCTGGTGGAGCCCTATTTCGACCTGAAGACCCCCAAGTTCGTCGCCGGCAAGACGGGAGCCACCGTCCTGGTCTTCTATCCCTCGGTCGGAGGCACTCCCGAGATCAAGGATTATTTCGCCGTCTTCGACGCCGACGTCGGGGCGCTTGCCAAGGTCCTGGGAGGCAAAGACCGATGAGCCTGACGGAGCTTCTCCTTCCGGCTTTCGTCGCCAGCCTGATCCTGACCGGAATCCACGCCTACCTGGGCGTTCACGTCGTCGAGCGGGGCGTGATCTTCGTCGACCTGTCGCTCGCGCAGATCGCGGCGCTGGGCACCACCGTGGCCTACCTGATGGGCCACGACCTCCACTCGGGGACCGCCTACTTCTACTCCCTGGGATTCACGTTCCTGGGAGCCGCCGTCTTCTCGTTCTCGCGCGTGCACCGCAAGACCCGGATCCCCCAGGAAGCGGTCATCGGGATCGTGTACGCCGTGTCCGCCGCCGTGGCGATCCTGGTCATGTCGAAGGCCACTCAGGAGACCGAGCACCTCAAGGAGATGCTCGTCGGCAACATCCTCTCGGTGACCTGGCCGGAGCTGCTCAAGACGGCGATCCTGTACGCGCTGGTCGGGGTGTTCCACTACATCTTCCGCAAGCGGTTCCTCCTGATCTCGCTCGACGAGGCCGAGGCCGAGCGGCGGGGCTGGAACATCCGCTTCTGGGATTTTCTCTTCTACGTCTCCTTCGGCTTCGTCGTCACCTCGTCGGTTGCCATCGCCGGGGTCCTGCTGGTCTTCTGCTTCCTGATCGTCCCTTCGGTCGCGGCCATGCTCTTCTCCGAGAAGCTGGGGACGCGCCTCGCCCTCGGATGGACCATGGGAGCGCTCGTCTCGGGCGGGGGGGTGGCGCTCTCCTACGCGCTCGACGTTCCTACCGGGGCGACGATCGTGGCGACCTTCGGCGTGGCCCTCCTCCTCGTGGCGGGACTGTGGGCGGTGCTACGACGGACGCAGGGGGCCGCGCTCGCGGCGAGCCGGGCCGACACGTTTCCCGGCCGGGATGAGGCCGGCCCCGCGGCGCCGGCCGGCGGTTGAGCCGTGGGTCCAAGGTTGGTAGGATGCGCGCTCTATGCGCGCCCATCTGCCGCCCCGGGGTAGGGATCGGACGCCCTCTTCACCCATGGCGGCGTATCTCGCCATCGCGGCCGCCACGATTCTCTGGAGCGTGAACTATTCCTTCGCGAAGATGGCGGTCCTCGAGATCGACCCCTTCGCGGTGGCGTTCGTCCGCGTCCTCGTGGCCACGCCTCTCTTCTTCATGGCGCTCGCCTGGCAGGGACAGCCGATCCTGCCGACGGTCGCGGAGCTGCGGGCCGCCCTGCCGCTGGGCGTAACCGGCGTCCTCGCCAACCAGATCTTCTTCATCACCGGAATCCGGCGGACGACTCCCGCCCACTCCGCCCTCGTCGTCTCGCTCCTCCCGGTGGCAGCGCTCCTTCTCGCGGCCTTCCTTCTCGGGGAGAAGCTCACGCCCCTGAAAGTCACGGGCGTCCTGGTGGCCTTCGCCGGGATCTTCCTGATCAGCATCCGGGACGGATGGAGCTTCTCGCGCGACACGCTCGGCGGGGACCTGCTCACCCTGTGCGGCGTGTGCGCCTTCGCGTACTACACGGTGGCCGGCAAGAAAGTCATTCCCCGGATCGGCGTCCTCAGGACGACCGCCCTTTGCTTCTTGATCGGAGGCGCGCTGATGCTCCCGCTGGTGATCTCCCGGGCGCTTCATCAGGACTGGGGGAGCGTCTCGCCGCGCGGCTGGGGAGCGCTGGCCTACGTGGTTTTCGCGGCGACGTTTCTCTGCTATCTGCTCTACTATGGAGCCCTTTCCCGTATCGAGTCGGGCAAGGTGGCCGCCTTCACCTACCTCCAACCGGTCCTTGCCGGAATCACTTCCTATCTGATTCTCGACGAATCGATTCAAGGCCATTTCGTCCTCGGGGGGATCGCGGTGCTCACCGGCGTGTATCTGACCGAGCGGGGATGACCGTTCCGGGTGGACTCACCAGGACGCGTTCGCTATGATGGGCGCTCTCTGCGGAGCGCTCTTCGTGAATTTTCCCGTCCGAACTGCGTGCGTCTTCCTGGCCGTCCTGGCGATCGCCCTGTCCGGATGCGCGCCGAGCGAAAGGAAGGAGTCCTTGAAAAAGGCCGACCTCATCCTGGTGAACGGCCGGATCCACACTCTCGATCCGGCGATCCCGGATTCCACCGCCGTCGCGATCTCCGGGGATCGGATCGAAAGAGTCGGCCCGGACGCCGAGATCGTCAAGCTCGCGGGGCCCGGCTCGAAGAAGCTGGACCTGCAGGGCCGCGCGGTCATCCCAGGGCTGATCGACGCGCACGTCCATCTCATGCGCACCGGGGAAAGCCTCGCGGAGTTGGATCTGCGCGGACTCGGCTCCGCCGCGGAGGCGGCGGCGAAGGTCGCGGAGGCCGCCGCGCGCACGGCGCCGGGAGACTGGATCCAGGGATCCGGCTGGGATCAGAACCATTGGCAGCCCCCCGAATTCCCCACCACCTCGGTCCTCGACGCGGTCTCTGCGAGCAATCCGGTGGTCCTGCGCCGCGTGGACGGCCATGCCCTCTGGGTGAACCAAGCCGCGCTGGATGCCGCCGGCATCACGCGCGGCACCTCGGATCCGAAAGGGGGAAGGCTGCTAAGGGATCGGGCGACGGGGAAGCCGACCGGGGTACTGCTCGACGACGCCATGCCTCTCGTGCTCGACAAGGTTCCCACGCCGAGCAAGGAGACGAAGCAGAAATGGATCGAGGAGGCCGGGAGGAAGTTCCTCGCCGCGGGGGTCACGTCCGTTCACGACGCCGGCGTGGAGCCCGAGGACATCGATCTCTACAAGATGATGGTGGAGGGGGGCAGGCTCCCGGTGCGCGTCTATGCCATGCTCGGAGGATCGAACCGGAAGCTGCCCGATTACTTCGCCATCGCGCCGATCCACGGCTACGGCGACCGGCGCTTCACGTTCCGCGCGCTGAAGCTCGGCGTCGACGGCGCGCTCGGCTCCCGCGGCGCCGCGCTTCTCGCTCCCTACTCGGACGATCCGAAAAACGGAGGGCTGATCACGATGCCCGCCGAGCAGCTCGAGCAGATCTCCCGGGAAGCGCTGCGGCGCGGCTACCAGGTCTGCGTGCACGCGATCGGCGATCGGGCCAACCGGATGGTCCTGGACGCGTTTCAGGGCGCCCTCAGCCTGGTGCCGTCGGCCGACCCCCGGTTCCGGATCGAGCACGCCCAAATCCTCTCCGCCGATGACCTCCCGCGGCTCGGCCGCCTCGGCATCATCGCCTCGATGCAACCCGTCCACGCCACGTCCGACATGCCGTGGGTCCCGGCGCGCCTGGGGCCGGACCGGATCGCCGGGGCCTACGCCTGGCGCTCGCTGCTCGAATCCTCCGCCCGGCTCGCCTTCGGCTCCGATGCCCCCTGGGACAGCCGTAACCCCTTCGACGGACTGTTCGCGGCGGTGACCCGCCAGGATCATTCCCTGAAGCCCGAGGGAGGATGGCTTCCCGAGCAGCGGATCTCGCGCCGGGCGGCGCTCGAGGCCTTCACGATCGGCGGCGCCTATGCGGCCTTCGAAGAGAAGGAGAAAGGGACGATCACGCCCGGGAAGCTGGCCGATCTCGTGGTGCTGGATCGCGACTACTTCGAAGTGCCCGAAGCGGAGATCTGGAAGCTGGCTCCGGAGATTACCATTCTGGGAGGGAAGGCGGTCTACACGCGCTCGGGGACGGCCGGGGACGCTCGCTGAGCGGCGCTAAGGTTTTCGGGAGGAAGCCTGGCGTGCCGCCAGGCGGGCCTTCGTGGCGGCGATCTGCTTCTCGAGCTCGTCGATCTCCCGCTGCCGGCGGTCGACCTCCGGCTGCATTTCCCTTCGGACTTCCTGTCTCGCCGCCTCCAGGGCCTCCTCCTCGCTCGTCCGGCATCCGGTGAGGAGAAGGGCGACCGAGGCGAGTGCCGCGAGTCGCCTACCGGCCATCGCCGCCCGCGCCTTCATGCCCGGCTTCCGCGGCGTTGAGGCGCCGCAGCTCCTGCTTCAGGGAGGCGATGCTGCGGTCCATCGCCTCGAGGCTCTTCTGGATGGCCCGCCGGGTCTCTCCGCGCGCCTTTTCCAGGGCCGGCTTGCTGACTTGAACGCCGCGGTACCAGATCTTCTGGCTTTCGTGGCCGACCACTTTCCCCGCGGCCGCGGCGCTCCGGCCCACCTGCTTTCCGGCCTGACCGATCGCTTTGCCCATTTTCTTGAAGGAGCCTTTGACGGAGTCGTCTGCCGCGTAGGCCGAGAGCGCGGTGGTCGAGAGCAGGAGGGCGAGGAGGACGAGCAAGGTGACGATGGCGATGCGACGCGCGCCGGGATGGTGCTTTTCCATCGGAGTGCCTCCGGCATAGAATCGTGCCGTCCCCGGGTCAACCGGCCCGGATCGTCCGATGAGCTATTCTAACAAAAAAGGAGCGCCGTGCGACGCGAGGCATTTCGCCGCCTGGTCTCCGAGGCGCTGGGGAACCTGCCCGAGGAGTTCCTGGCCAGGATGGACAACGTCGAGGTGGTGGTGGAGCGCCGGCCCACCGCCGGGCAGGAAGCCGCGGGCGGCGAGGGAGAGGACGAGGGGTTGTTGATGGGGCTCTACGAAGGGGTTCCTCTCCCCTCCCGGACGAGCGCCTACGGAGGCGTCCTGCCCGATCGCATCACGCTTTTTCAGGAGAACATCGAGGCGGTCTGCGACACCGACGAGGAAATCGTGGAGGAGATCCGCAAGACCGTCCTGCACGAGGTCGCCCATCACTTCGGAATCGACGACGAGCGTCTCCACGAGCTTGATTACTGAACTTTGGTCCGCGTGATCCGCCGGAAAACGCCCGCCTTGCATTTTCATTGACAGGCGGGCGGCGCCGCCCCTATAATTTTCTATCCCCGAACGCACAAGCGGCGCCCATTCGAGCCATCCATCAAGAGCGCCTGCCCACCGGGAACAGGATGCCGAGCCAGCCCGAAATCGATCGCGACGCTTTGATATTCGACTGGAATCCCGAAGGGGGAGCCCCGCTCTCCCGGCCGGTCGAGCTGGACGATGAAACGCTCCGCGACGGCATCCAGGGACCGTCGGTCACCGACCCCTCGATCGAAGAGAAGAAGGAGCTCCTGGTCCTGATGGACGCCTTGGGAATCGACACCGCCGACGTCGGCCTTCCGGGGGCCGGGCCGCGGGCCGTGGAGGACGTGACGGCCTTGGTCTCCTTCCTGCGGGACTCGAAACTGAGGCTGAAGCCCAATTGCGCGGCGCGGACGATGATCCGGGACGTGGAGCCGATCGCGCGCATCACCCAGAAGACCGGCGTCCCCATCGAAGCCTGCCTGTTCATCGGCTCTTCCCCCATTCGCCAGTATTCGGAGGATTGGACTCTGGACACCCTCCTGAAACACACCCGCGAGTCGGTCACCTTCGCGGTGGCCGAGGGACTTCCGGTGATGTACGTGACGGAAGACACGACGCGCGCCCATCCCGAGGCGCTCCGGGCCCTCTACACCGAGGCGATCGCTTGCGGGGCGCGCCGAGTCTGCGTCTGCGACACGGTGGGACACATCCTGCCCGAGGGCGTCGACCGACTGGTGCGCTTCGTCCGGGGGCTCGTCGAGAGCGCCGGAGCGCCGATCAAGGTGGACTGGCACGGACACCGGGACCGCGGCCTGGCGGTGGTGAACACCCTCGCGGCCATTCGCGCCGGAGCGGATCGCGTCCACGGCTGCGCCCTCGGCGTCGGCGAGCGCGCCGGGAACACGCCCATCGACCTGGTGCTCGTGAACCTGAAGCTCCTGGGATGGATCGACCGCGACCTGACGCGCCTGCGCGAGTACTGCGAGAAGGCGGCCCAGGCGTTGCGGATCACGATCCCCCGGAACTATCCGGTGATCGGGGCGGACGCGTTCGAGACGGGGACGGGAGTGCACGCCGCCGCGCTGATCAAGGCCTTCCGGAAGGGCGACCGCTGGCTCGCGGACCGCGTCTATTCCGGCGTGCCCGCCGAAGAGTTCGGGATGAAGCAGAGGATCCGCGTCGGCCCCATGTCGGGGCGTTCCAACGTCACGTTCTGGCTCGAGGAGCACGGCATGGAACCGCATCCGGAGGTGGTCGAGCGCATCTTCACGGCCGCCAAGCAGTCGAACCGACTTCTGGACGACCAGGAAATCGCGGCGCTCGCCCGCGGGGAGGAGGAGCCGTGACGCACCGCAAAGCGAGGCTGGGCGACGTCCTCGACGACTTCTGCCCGCGTTGTCGTCTCCTGATGAACCATGGCGTGGTGGGCCTGGTCGAGGGAGAGGTGAAAAAAGTCCGCTGCCTCACCTGCTTTTCGGAACACCCTTACCGCCACGGCCGGGCGGGCCGGCCGCAAAATCGAGAGAAGCGAGAGATGAAGAAACTGTTCGATCAGGTCCTGAAGAGCAAGGCGCCCGCGGCCGGACCGGGGGAATTCAGCCATCGCCCGCCGGTCACCGGACGGCGCGTCCGGATCGCCCGGCCGGAAGACCCGGAGCACCGCCCGCACCGATCCAAGGCCGTCGATCCCCCGGCCGCCACGCTTCCGCCTCCCCCCAAGGGGAAGAACAAGGTGGCTTCGTGGCGGAAGGCCTGGGAAGACAGGCTGAAGAAATAGCGGGAGGCGCGCCGGAAGCTAGTTCTCTTCCTCCGTCGAGTTCTCGATCTCTTCCCAGGAAAGCAGCCCCTCATCGACGAGCGTTCCCAGGGCGTCCAGGAAGTCCTCCGACCCGCCGCCTTCCGGGGCCCGGTGGATCGCCTCCGTCACCTCGGCGCAAATCTGGTCGGGGGTCAGAGAGCGGAACCGCTGGAGCGTCTCAGGGTCGAACTTGATCGGCATGGGGTTCTCCCTCGGCCGCACGGCCCGTAAGACCGGGAACGGTGTCGACTGGGAAACGGGGCTGTTTGGGAATCTGCTTCGCAAGCCTATGACTTCTGCGGGTCCCCGTCAAGCCCTTGGATGACAGCCGGCAGGTCCTCTGACATAATCGCCGCGGATCGATGGAGCACGGAACGATGGCGGCCGAGCCCGAACAACTCTATTTCAGGCAGCTTCTCGCGGGGCGCGATTTCGCGCCGGGCGATCCGGTCGCCTCCCAGATGGTCAATTTCGCCTATCTGATCGGCGATCGCGTGACGCGGGAATGCGTCGTCGTGGATCCCGCCTGGGACGTCGGCGCTCTCGTGGACGTCGCGCGCCGCGACGACATGCGAATCGTCGGGGCCCTCGGGAGCCATTATCACCCCGATCATCTGGGCGGGGAGATGATGGGCTACGTAGTGGAAGGGGCGAGACGCCTCCTGGAGATTGTGGGCGTCAAGATCCACGTCCACGCCTGCGAGGTGCCCTGGGTCGAACAGGTCACCGGCCTGTCGCGCTCGGATCTGCAGCCTCATTCCGGCGGAGACGTCCTGACGGTGGGGAAGATCCCCGTCGAGTTCCTCCACACGCCCGGGCACACCGAGGGGAGCACCTGTTTCCTGGTGGCGGGCGAGCGGCTGGTGGCGGGAGACACTCTGTTCGTCGGGGCTTGCGGAAGGGTCGATCTTCCGGGAAGCGACCCCGAGGAGATGTACCGGAGCCTCACCCAGCGCCTGGCGAAGCTTCCCGACGACGTCGTCCTCTATCCGGGACACGACTATGGGGCGCGCCCGACTTCCACGCTAGGCGAGGAGCGGCGCAGCAACTACTCTCTGAAGGTCCCGACCCTGGAGCAATGGTTTCGGATGATGGGAGGCGGATCCCGTCGCGTCTGAAGTCGCCGGGCCTATTCGATCTGCTCCGAGATCGCCTTGGCCTGGAGAAAAAGCAGAAGATAGTCCCGGCCCCCCGCCTTGGAATCGGTCCCCGACATGTTGAAGCCGCCGAAAGGGTGGACTCCCACCAGGGCGCCGGTGCACTTGCGGTTGAGATACAGGTTTCCGACGTGCAGGAGGTCGCGCGCCTCCTCCAGCCGCGCGCGGTTCTTCGAGTAGATCGAGCCGGTCAGGCCGTACTCCGTGCCGTTCGCGATCCGCACGGCGTCCTCGTAGCTGTCGGCCGGAATCACCGAGAGCACGGGGCCGAAGATCTCCTCCTGCGCGATGCGGGCGTCGGGCTTCACGTCCGCGAACACCGTCGGCCGGATGAAATATCCTTCTCCAACCGGCTTATCCCCGCCGCACATCAGGCGGCCTTCCCGCTTGCCCGTCTCGATGTACTCGAAGATCTTCCGCGCGGCCCCCGCGTTGATGACCGGCCCCACCTGGACCTCCGGAGAGAGGACCGGGCCCACGGTCAGGGCGCGCGTCTTCTCGACGACGCGCCGCAGCACTTCGTCGTAGACCGAGCGCACCAGGATCGCCCGCGAGCAGGCGGAGCATTTCTGTCCTTGAAAGCCGAAGGCCGACGAGACGATCCCGGCGGCCGCCTTCTCGAGATCGGCCGTCTCGTCCACCAGGATGAAATCCTTGCCCCCCATCTCGGCCACCACGCGCTTGATCCAGATCTGCCCGCCGCGGGGCTTCGCGGCCAGCTCGTTGATGCGCAGCCCCACCTCTTTGGATCCGGTGAAGGCGATGAACCGGGTCCGGGGATGCTCCACGAGGAAGTCGCCGATCTCGCCGCCCCTCCCCGGGAGGAAATTCACGACGCCGGGCGGCATCCCCGCCTCCTCCAGCGCTTCGACGAAGCGCCAGGCGATGGCCGGCGCGTCGCTGGACGGCTTGAGGATCACGGTGTTTCCGGTCACCGCCGCCGCCACCGTCATTCCCGCCATGATCGCCAGGGGAAAGTTCCAGGGGGGGAGGACCAGTCCGGCGCCCAGCGCCAGGTATCGCAGCTCGTTCCTCTCCGCCGGGATCCTCGTCAGCGGCTGCTCCGCGGCGTAGCGCAGCGCCTCCCGGGCGTAGAACTCGCAGAAGTCGACGGCCTCCGCGGTGTCGGCGTCCGCCTCGATCCACGACTTGCCCGTCTCGAGGACCATCCAGGCGGAAAAATCGTGCTTCCTCTCCCGCAGGAGGCCCGCGGTTCGGAACAGCACCTCGGCGCGGCGCGCCGGCGGCTCCCGCCGCCACGACTCGTAGCGCTTCTCGGCGGCCTCGAGCGCCTGGCCCGCTTCGCGAAGGGTGGCCGCCTGGAAGCGCCCGACGATCTGGGAGGGGTTAGACGGATTGATCGAGTCGAAAGTCTTTCCGGATCGGACCCTCTCCCCGCCAATGACGAGAGGGTGCTCGCGGCCCAGATCCTTCTGGGCCCGCTCCAGGGCCGAGCGGAAGCCTTCACGGTTTTCCGGGCGGGAGAAATCGGTCAGCGGCTCGTTCTTGAACTCCGCGGCCATCTCGGACTCCTAAGGAAATCGCGATCATGCGGTGATTCTAGCATCGGCCGCGCCGGGGCCGCAAAGCCTCACCCCTCGCCCCCCGGCGCCGACTCGATCGCCTCCCGGATCGCGGCCTGCCCCCGCCGGAGCACCGGCTCCCCGTGGGACACGAGGAGGATCTCCACGGGAAGATTCCCGAGGCGCCGGACCGACTCGACGTAGGGTCCCGCGTACCGGGCCCGGCCTTCCGGCGTCGGCTCCGCCCAGGATCGCGGGGCCAGGCGGACGCGTCCCCCTCCGGCGCCAATCAAGGCGTCGGCGAGTACCAGGGCGCGGCGCGCCGGAATCTCGTAGGCCACTTCGGGAATCTCCGGTCCGGGAATCTCGTGACCGCGCAGGCCGCCGGGAAGCCGCTCGCCGCTCCGAAAGAGCCTGTCCGGCGCGAGGCTCAAGCGCGGCCGAGCCTCTTCCGGCGCCCAGATCGATGCGCCGGCGCCGCGCCGGTAGCGCTCCCGGATTTCGGCGGCGCTGCGCTGATGGTAGGAGCCGGTGAGCAGGATCGCCACGGCGCGGCCGCGGCGCGCCACGTCCCGGTCCAGCGCTTTCCAGAACGCGGCGGCCTCGGGCGTTCCCGCCGGCGGCGCGAGCGGATCGAAGAGGAGGATTCCTTCCGGAGAGTCTTCGGGGGCTTCATAATAGACGCAAGCCACGTCGCGCTCCCATCCTCCCGGCCCCCCCTTCTCGGGGCGCCACTCGGGATGAGGGGCCGTCCACCTCCAGAGTCCCGACTCGATCTTCTCCGCCTGCATCGCCGCCTCCTTTCCAGCCGTCCCGGAAGTTGATCCTGCATGGCGCGCCCGCCGGAGCTCCCGGATCCTCGGAGCTCCGCGCCCCGATCCGATGCGCTTCCCGCCCGGCGCGATGGCGGAAGGCGAGCGCGGTTGTGCTAGGCTACCCCCGGATTCGGCGCCCGCGGGCCCCGATGGGGGAACGGATGGCCCAACTTCCGCTGCTCTGGGACCTGCTCGTCATCTTCGCCCTCTCCGTGGCGGTGGTCTTCGTCTTCCAGAAGCTCCGCCAGCCCGTCATCGTCGGGTTCCTGGCGACCGGCGTCATCTTCGGCCCTCACGGCGTCGGGCTCATCCGCCACAGCGACGAGGTGGAAACGCTCGCCGAGATTGGCGTCATTCTCCTTCTCTTCACCATCGGAATCGAGTTTTCTTTCACGCGCCTGTCGCGGATGCGGCGCGAGATGCTCCTCGGAGGCTCCATCCAGGTCTTCGGGACGGCGCTCCTCGCCTTCCTGGCCAGCCTTCCCTTCCAGCTCCACTGGACCGAATCGCTGGTTCTCGGCTTCTTGATCGCCTTCTCGAGCACCGCGATCGTCCTGCGGGTCTTCGCCGAGCGCGGCGAGATGATGACGCCGCAGGCGAAGCTCACGCTGGGGATCCTAATCTTCCAGGATTTCTGCGTGGTGCCGGTGATGCTCCTACTGCCAATCCTGGCGGATTGGGAGCATGCGACCGCCCTCAAGCTCGCCCAGGTCCTCGGCGTCTCCCTCCTCGCCGTCGGCGCGATCGTCCTGGCGGCCCGCTTCGCCATCCCGCCGTTCCTCCGCCTGGTGGTCGCGACCCGCAGCCGGGAGGTGTTTCTGATCGCCGTGATCCTGGTCGTCCTGGGGACCGCCTTCGCCAGCTCGGTCGCGGGCCTTTCCCTGGCGCTGGGGGCGTTCATCGCCGGGCTGGTCGTTTCCGAATCGGAGTACGGGCTCCAGGTCCTTGCCGACGTCCTCCCGTTCCGCGACTCGCTCAACTGTCTCTTCTTCGTCTCCATCGGCATGCTCATGGACGCGAAGTTCTTCCTGCACAACTGGGGGGCGCTGACCCTGTTCCTGCTCCTGCTCCTCGGCGTGAAGTTCCTCATCGTCACCCCGCTGGCCGGATTCCTCGGCTACCCCCTGCGGGTCGCGACGCAGGCCGGCGTGGCGCTGGCGCAGACCGGGGAGTTCTCGTTCGTCCTGGCGCTGGTCGCCCGCGAGCAGGGGCTCCTCTCGGACGCGGTCTACCAGACTTTCCTCGCCGGAAGCGTCCTGTCGATGCTCCTGTCACCCTTTCTGATTCGTCTCTCCTCGCTGGCGGGGGAGCGTCTGGAGGGAATCCCCGATCTCCGGCGCTTTTTCCCCGGAAAGGTCTCGGCCGATCTGGAGTCTCAGATTTACTCGGCCGAAGCGCGGCCGATCCTCATCGTCGGCTTCGGCCTTAACGGGCGAAACCTGGCGAAGGTCCTCAAGCGGATGGAGATTCCCTACCGGGTGCTGGAGCTGAACGCCGACAGCGTGAAGCAGGCGGCGCGCCAGGGAGAGCCGATCGTCTACGGCGACTCCACCAGCCGGGAGGTCCTCAAGAAGATCGGGATTCGATCGGCGCGGGCGATGGTGGTCGCCATCTCCGACGCGGCCGCCACGCAGAGGACGGTGCAGCTGGCGCGCGCCCTCAACCCGAATGTCCCCATCCTGGTCCGCACGAAGTACGTGATGGAGATCGATCCCCTCTACAAGCTGGGCGCCGACGAAGTGATTCCTGAGGAGTTCGAGGCGTCGGTGGAGGTGTGCAACCGGACCCTGCGGCGAGTCGGCATCCCGGGAAACCTGATCGCCCGCGAGCTGCGGGAGATTCGGGAGGAGCGTTACGGCATGTTCCGCGAGACGCAGCGCCGGCCCACGCACGTGGAGGACCTTCCCGAGGGAATTCTCGGCGCGAACGTCGAAACCCACACCCTCCTGCCGGGAGCCTGGGCCGTCGGCCGGACGCTGCGCGAGCTGGAGCTGAGGGCGGTGACCGGAGCCTCGGTCATCGCCTTGATGCAGGACGGCCGGGTCCAGTCGAGCCCCGATCCCGACGGCTCGCTCGCCGAGCGCGACACGCTGGTGCTGATGGGAAATGGAGAGCAGATCGCCCTGGCCTGCCACCTGCTCGACCAGGGGCCGGAGGGCTCTCCGGTGCGGGAAAAGAGTCCCGCCGCCTCCTGACGCCTCCGGCGATTCCCCGCCGGGCCTAGCGCCTCGCCCCGCTCCCCCCATCGAATTTGCCGGAACCGGCCTCCCGCGGCACAGGCGTCCGCGAAGGTTCCGCGACCGCTTCGGAGCGCGACACCGGGACGATCACGGCGGCGCCCGCCAGCGAGACGTTCCCCGACGCGTCGGAGATTCGGTAGACGATCGTGTAGGTGCGCCCGTCTCCCGCCTCGGATCGTTCCGCTCGGAGCAGCAGGTCGAAATCGGCGGTCCCGAGGGAGGCCCCCTGGATGTCGCCGACGGTGGCTCCGTCCGCCAGGCCGGCGGCGTCGTCGGGCTCGTCGCTCGACACGCTCATCAGAAGCGCGCGGGCGCCGCCGCAAGCGTCGGTCGCCTCGACGGCGGCATGGATGACGGCCATCCGGTGGTTCGGCGGCCAGAGCAGGGAGGGAGTGAGCCGTAGGGTCGCCGCCGGAGGTTGCGTGTCGACGATCGACACGCTCGCGGTCGCGAGCGCCTCGGCGCCGCCGCGATCGACCGCGCGCAGCGTGATCGCGTGGGCGCCGAGGCCCAGGATCACCTGGATCGTCTCGCCCGTCCCCAACGAGGTCTGTCCCGACTGACCGTAATTCTCGAGCCATTCGAAGGACCGGATGTCGTCGTGGGTCCCCGGGCTCGAGTCGGGATCGGCCGAGCCCGATCCGTCCAGCGTGATGGCCGTCCCCGCGGCGGAAGCGCACTCCGCCCGCGACGGCACCGCCACGTGCGCCACGGGAGGACGGTTCGCCGGTACGCCGGCGTAGACGAACGCCCGGCCGGGGCCGCGGCCATCGGTGGGAGCGCCGAGCACGACGTCCGCAAAGCCGTCTCCATTCACGTCCCCGGCCCCGGCGACCGCCTGGCCGAGCATTTCGAAGGAGCTTTCACCGTCGAGGATGAGCGACGTGGGCGACTGCGGACCCGCCGCGGAGCCGCGGTAGAGATAGCCTCGGCCGACCGACTCCTCCTCGAGGCTCCGATCGAAATCGGGCTCGCCCACGAGGAGGTCGTCGAATCCGTCCCCGTCCACGTCGCCCGCCCCGGAGGCGCACGTTCCGAAATGCGCCAGCAGGTGCGCGCCGACCGCCGTCCAGGCCGGCATCGCAGCCACTCCCGAGGGGGAGCCCAGGTAGACCTGCGCGACTCCCTGCTCTCCTCCGAAGCCGTTGAAGCCGCCGATCAGGACGTCGGCGTGGCCGTCCCCGTTCACGTCGCCCGCCGCCGCCACGGCCGAGCCGAGGAACGCGAAGCGGTTGACGAGGTTGGAGGTCCAGGCCGGCTCGGCGCCGAGGCCCGTCGCGGAGCCCCGGTAGACCAGAGCCTTCCCGGCATTGGGCCGATCGAGCGGCTCCGGATAGTCGTAGCCGGGCTCTCCGATGATCACGTCGTCGTAGCCGTCGCCGTCGACGTCCCCCGCCGGGGCGACGGCGTACCCGAATGCCGAGCCGGGCTGGTCGCCTTGCGCGATCCAGGACGGCGAAGACGCGGGACCGGAGGGCGATCCTCCGAACAGAAACACCTTTCCGGGAGCGTCCCCTCCCAGGGAGGAGCCGGTCGAGCCGATCAGGATGTCGCCGAAGCCGTCGCCGTCGACGTCCCCGGCAGCCGCCACCGACAATCCGGCCCCCGCCGCCGTCGCCGCGGGATCGGAGCTCCAGTCGGGCGAGACGGCAAGGCCGGCAGGCGAGCCCAGGAAGACGAACGCGCGGCTCACCCCCGAGACAATGACATCGTCCAGGCCGTCTCCATTGACGTCGCCGGCGCCCGCGATCCTTCCGGCAAAACCGTAACCGATCTCGTCCCCTTCCGCGACCCAGGCGGCGATCGTCTCGATACCCGCGGGACCTCCCCGGTAGAGATAGGCGCGCCCGAAGCGGAAATCGCCGTTGTCATGATAGGGCGCGCCAACGAGCAGGTCTCCGTACCCGTCGCCGTCGACATCGCCCGCCGCCGCGACCCATTGCCCGAACCGGTCCCCCGATGCCGAGCCTGATAGAACCGCGCTCGGAGAGGTGAAGAGCGGATCGACCTGAAGAGGATAGAGGGCCTCTTCATCGTCGATCCGGATCGACATCCGGAGGCCGTCCAGGACGATCTCGGCCGGAACCACGGCGCCGGTCGCGTCGGTCACTCTCAGGCGTGAGTATTTCAAGGCCGGCTCGCCCACCGAGTTCCGGAAGAGAATCGCGCCTCCTCCCTCGACCGGGGCCGCTCCTCCTCCCTTCGCCAGCGTCATCTCGAGGAGAACCGGAAGTCCCGTCCCCCGGCCCGGCGGGGGCCGGAAGACGGAGAATCCTTGCTCGATTCCTTCCTCCCCGCTCACGTACCACTCCGTCACCCCTTCGCGCCGTATCTCGAAACGATTCCCCTTCGATCCTGCCCTTCCGGGCCCCAGCGCGGCGACCGAGTCCTGTCTCCCGAATCCCGAAACCCGCAGGCGGAGCTTCCAGCCGACGTCCTGGCGGGAGGGGGCCGAGATCTCCACTCCCCGATCGCTCCCCCGGAGAAGCAGGCCGCCGCCGGAGCGCGCCCAGAACCCTCGATCCTTGAGCTGGCGGAAATTGCGGTCCATGGCGCTCCGGGAGGCCGTTTCCTCCCCGGAGTCGCCGCCGATTCGGGCAGCGCGATCGGGCGCCCGCGATGCCGAAAGGATCGGCCCGCCGGCCAGAGGCGCTCCGAAGAGAGGCTCCTTCCGGTCGGCCGGCCGGGCCGGGGTGACGAGAGTCAGAAGGAGCGGGATGAGGCTCGCGAAAGTCCGCAAACGGAGCAAGGGGGGGCTTCTCCTTGGTGACCGAGCGGCTTTCCGGGGCCGTCGATCGCCGGACCGGGGCCTGAACGATACGCTGAAAGCGGCTCCCCGGCAACGTCACATTTCGTTAGAAGCCCCTCCCCGCAAGGCTTACAGAACCGTAAGCCGCCGGTGCCGGCGCCGCGATCCAAGGGCGGCGTCAATAGCCGGCGTGCTTGTCCACTTCATGGAGGAGCGACTCCCCCCTCAGGTACCGGCCGAGGTTCACGATGAAGATCGACGTCGCCCGGTCCAGGTAGTGCGGGTGAAGCCCGCCGATGTGCGGGGTGAGCAGGACGTTGGGAAGCCGGTGGAGGGGCGAAGTGGCGGGCAGGGGCTCCTCGGCGAAGACGTCGAGGCCGGCGGCCGCGATCCGCCCCGACTCGAGGGCCCGGACGAGGGCGTCTTCGCGGATCAGCCCGCCGCGCGCGATGTTGATCAGAAGAGCTCCAGGCTTCATGCCGGCGAGCGCTTCGTCGTCCAGCATCCCAGCGGTCTGCGGCGTGAGCGGCAGGGCGATCACCAGAACGTCGGCGGAGGCCAGGAACTCCCTTCGGTGGGACGGGCCGAACAGGCGGTCGCAGAGGCCTTCACCGCCGGTCCGGTTGCGCCGCAGCGCGTGAATCTTCATGCCGAAGCCCCGGGCTCTCCGGGCGAGCTCCTCGCCGATGCTCCCGTACCCCAAGATCCCGAGCGTCCTCCCGTCCAGCTCCACGGGCATCGGGTTTCCTTGGAAGTAGCGCTCCCGGTTCCAGGCTCCCGACCCGGCCTCGCGCAGGGCGACGGCGAGCCCGCGCGAGAACGCGAGGATCATTCCCATCGCGTGATCCGCCAGGGCGGCCGACGACACGCCCCGCGAGCAGGTGACGCGCACGCCGCTGCGCACCAGGGCCGGATGCAGGACCTCGTCGACGCCCGCGGAGGGAGTGTGCAGCCACCGGAGCCGCAGGGCCGCGGCGAAGTGCCGCTCGGGGAGGCTCCAGGTGTAAAGCACCTCCGATCCGGCCAGGTGCTCGAGCGACTCCTCCTTGCTCCTCGCCGAGATCACCCGGACTTGCGGGAACTTCTCGGCCAGGAGCCGCGGATACCGCTCGTCGAGGCTCCAGACGCGATGCGGGGAGGCGAGATAGATGAGCACGTCGATCATCGCGCGGATTCTAGCAGAAGGGCCGTCCGACCTGCGTTTGACACTCCGAAGGAGCGGATGCTATAAACTTCGGATGAGCCAGGATCAAATCGTCATCAAGGGTGCTTCCGAGCACAACCTGAAGCACATCGACCTCGTCATCCCCCGCAACCGGCTCGTGGTGATTACCGGCCTCTCCGGCTCGGGAAAATCCTCGCTCGCCTTCGACACGATCTACGCCGAGGGGCAGCGCCGCTACGTCGAGTCGCTGTCGGCCTACGCGCGGCAGTTCCTGGAGCAGATGGAGAAGCCGGACGTCGAGCTCATCGAAGGGCTCTCGCCGGCCATCTCGATCGAGCAGAAGACGACCAGCCGCAACCCCCGATCGACCGTCGGCACCGTCACGGAGATCTACGACTACCTGCGCCTCCTGTTCGCCCGGGTCGGCGTCCCTCACTGCCATCGGTGTGGCCGGGCGATCGCCTCGCAGACCGTCCAGCAGATCGTCGATCAGGTCCTGGCGATGCCCGCCGGCTCGCGCCTCCAGGTTCTCGCCCCGATCGTCCGGGGACGCAAGGGGGAGTACCGGAAGGATCTCCAGGCGATGATGAAGAAGGGCTTCGTCCGCGCCCGCGTCGACGGCAAGATCGTCGAGCTATCCGACGACATCGACCTCGACAAGAAGCGCAAGCACAGCATCGAGATCGTCGTCGACCGGCTGGTGCTGAAGGACGACGTCAAGACGCGCCTCACCGACTCCATGGAAACCGCCCTCCAGCTCTCCGGAGGTCTCGCCATGGTCAACGTGGCGGAAGGGGGCCCGGATCTGCTGTTCTCGGAAAGGCTGGCCTGCAGCCACTGCGGCATCTCGGTTCCCGACCTGGCCCCGCGGGCCTTCTCCTTCAACTCGCCCTACGGCGCCTGCCCCGAGTGCGGCGGGCTCGGCGCCCGGATGGAGATCGATCCCGCCCGTCTTATTCCCAACCCGTCCAAGTCGATCCTGGAGGGATGTGTGGAGTGGACCTTCGGCTTCTCCACCTCCATGCTCAAGATGGCGGCCGTGGCGCTCGCCAAGATCCACAAGTTCGACCCGCGCGCGCCCTGGGAGCGCCTCTCCCGGAAAGTGCAGGACCTGCTTCTCCACGGCACGGGCGGGAAAGAGCTCGACTTCGAGTACGTCGAGCACCGCAATCGCTACTACTTCCGTCGCCCCTACGAAGGGGTGATCCCGAACCTGATGCGGCGCTACCGGGAGACGACCTCGCCCGGAATCCGGGAGGCGATCGAGCAATACATGTCGCTCCATCCCTGCACCGTCTGCCGCGGCGAGCGGCTGCGGCCCGAAAGCCTCGCCGTGCGGGTGGCGGGCTTGCGGATCGTCGATTTCACCCACCTCACGATCCAGCAGGCGCTGAAGACGTTCGCCGCGCTGCCCCTCACCGAGAAAGAGGAGTTCATCGCCCATCGGATCCTCAAGGAGATTCGCGAGCGGCTCGGGTTCCTGGACAACGTCGGGCTCGGCTATCTCACCCTGGACCGTACCGCCGCGACCCTCTCCGGAGGCGAAGGCCAGCGGATCCGGCTGGCGACCCAGATCGGCTCACGCCTCACCGGCGTGCTCTACGTCCTGGACGAGCCTTCGATCGGCCTGCATCAGCGCGACAACCGCAAGCTCCTCGACACCCTCGGCTCCATGCGGGATCTCGGCAACACCGTGATCGTCGTCGAGCACGACGAGGAGACGATCCGCTCGGCCGATCACGTGATCGACCTCGGCCCGGGGGCCGGGGCGGCGGGGGGCCGGGTGGTCGCCCAGGGCTCTCCGGCCGACATCGAGCGCTCTCCCGACTCGCTCACCGGGAAGTACCTTTCCGGGGAGCTGAGCATCGAGATCCCCGGGCGCCGGCGGCCGCCCACCGGGAGATTCCTCGCGGTGGAAGGGGCGGCCGAGAACAACCTCAAGTCGCTCGACGTCCGGTTCCCGCTCGGCCTGCTCACCGCCGTCACCGGCGTCTCGGGATCGGGCAAGAGCACGCTGGTGAACGAGGTGCTCTACAAGGCGCTGTCGAAGCAGCTCTACCGGACGCTGGATCGGCCTGGGAAGCACCGCCGCCTGGTCGGCGCCGAGCAGATCGACAAGGTGATCGATATCGACCAGTCCCCCATCGGGCGCACCCCGCGCTCCAACCCGGCCACCTACACCGGCCTGTTCACGCCGATCCGGGAGCTGTTCTCCGAGGTTCCGGAGTCGCGGGCCCGCGGCTACCGGCCGGGCCGCTACTCCTTCAACGTCAAAGGGGGGCGTTGCGAGGCCTGCGAGGGGGACGGCATCATCAAGATCGAGATGCACTTCCTGCCCGACCTCTACGTCACCTGCGAGGAATGCAAGGGACACCGTTACAATCGCGAGACTCTGGAGATCCGGTACAAGGGGAAGAACATCGCCGAGGTCCTGGAGATGTCGGTCTCCGACGCTCTCGCCTTCTTCAAGAACGTCCCGGCCGTCGCCGGCAAGCTCCGGACGCTGGAGGCGGTCGGCCTCGGCTACATCAAGCTGGGGCAATCGGCCACCACCCTCTCGGGCGGAGAGGCGCAGCGGATCAAGCTCTCCAAGGAGCTCTCGAAGCGCAGCACCGGCCGCACCTTCTACGTGCTCGACGAACCGACCACGGGGCTCCACTTCGACGACATCAAGAAGCTCCTTCGAGTCCTCAATTCCCTGGTCGAAGGGGGGAACACCGTGGTCGTCATCGAGCACAACCTCGACGTGATCAAGACGGCCGATCACCTGATCGATCTCGGGCCGGAAGGCGGCGATCTGGGGGGCCGCATCATCGCCGAAGGGACGCCGGAGGAGGTCGCCCGCGTCG
Source organism: Candidatus Polarisedimenticolia bacterium (assembly GCA_036004685.1). Lineage (NCBI taxonomy): Bacteria > Pseudomonadati > Acidobacteriota > Candidatus Polarisedimenticolia > Candidatus Polarisedimenticolia bacterium. The sequence goes on from DASYRE010000049.1 coordinate 45,488, forward strand.
CCGGGTCCGCCACCGGCAGGTTCCTCCGCCGGGTGCTTTCGCCCGAGAGCCGCCGTCCGGCGTCCGGTCCCGAAGCGCGCGTCGCCGAGCCCGGAGCCCTCTCCGGTCCCCGCTGATCCTTCGCCGACTCTCGCCTTCCCGGCGGCTGCCAAGGGGCGCCGCACGCTGCCGCGATCTCCCGCGCCCCGCGCTTCAGGTGAGGGAGCGCGCCAGAATCACCGCGACCCTTCGAGCGCGGCTTCGGCCGGTGACGGCCGGGCCGGTCGGGAAGGTCTCCATCGGCTCAGCGGCAGATCGATTGCGAGCGGTCTATTTCCGTCCCGTCGGAGCGGAAGCCGGAGGGGGACTCGACGTCGTCGACGTGGGCGGTGACGAGGAGGTAGAGGTCGGCGCCGGGCTGGCCCGACGGAGGAATCAGGATCGAGAGGCGGCCCGGCCCGGCGCTCTGGACGGGAGCGTCGCAAAGGGGGCCGGCCGGCGCGCCGGCGCCGTGATCGTAGGCCCCCGCGGGGAGCGTCGAAAGCCGTCCCATATAGAGGTTGTAGCGCTGTGCCCCCGCGACGGCCGCGAAAGAGACGAGCAGGGATCCGTCGGCAAGCCGTTCCACCTTCAAGGCCTCGGCGCCGCCCCCTCCGTTCCCCCCCGCGCCGGACACCTCCGGAGGTCTCGTCTTCTCCCAGCCGTACAGATCCAGCCAGGCGGCATCCAGCTCCACCTGATAGCCGTCATTGCCGGACGTGCCCGCCACGGGAGCCGAGGCGACCCGGATCGTGGTTCCGGGAAGCTCGTCATGGGTCAGCGCGGGCCATTGATATTCAGCCGCGCCGGGCGGGAGCGTGGGATTCTTCGTCAGCAGGGCGCTCACTTCCCGGAACAACGCGACGTTCGGGAGGGCGAGGAGCTTCTCGGCGGGAAAGTCGGAGTTTTCCGGGGGCTGGTTCGGACCGCCGCCTCCCACGATCGGCGTGAAGAAGTTCCAGTTCATGGGGGAGTAGCTGAACCCCGGCGGCGGCCGGAACTGCCCGGTGACCGAGGCCTCCATGCGATAGAAGTCGTCCCCCACCGCGCCGGTCGTGCGATAGCGGACTCCCGCGAGCACCCGCACGATTTGAATCTCGTCGTACCAGTCGGGGAACCCGGAGAGCCGGAACTCTTCGCCGCCGGCGCCCAGGGTGATCTGGGCGGCTGCGCCTCCGTCCTGATCGGACGTCGCGGCGGCGGCATCGATCGCCGTCGCCCCGCCCAGAGTCTGCCAGACCGTCGGAAAGAGCCGGCGCACGCGGCGGAGGTACCCGTAGTCCGCGCCCGCGATCGAGGTCCGTCCCAGCGCATCCTTGGGGCCGAGATTCACGCCTCCCACGGATTCCCAGAGCTTCTCGCGGACGATGCTGTAGCCGGCGTTGTTGGGATGGATGTTGTCCAGATGGAAGATGTCCCGGCAGATCTTCCCTTCGAATCCGGAGCAGCCCCCCTGCTGGTCCTCGTGCGCAAATTCCGCCGCCGCCTCGGCGATCGAGACGCGGCGCGACTGCCCCCAGGCGAGATCCCGCAGGATCCGGTCGACGATCGGCAGCCACGCTCGATGAAAGTCGCTGCTGTTACCGGTCGAGCAGTTGTAGGCCAGGTTGTCGTAGAGGCTGTTCAGGACGATGTCAGCTCCCGGCACCTGCGAGCTCAGGACCGAGAGGATCTCCTGCAGGTTCTGCCGGGCGTCCAGGACCTCCGCGACGGCCCGGTTGATCTGGGCCTGAGTCGGATTGGCGGGCGGATCGACGTCGAGCAGATCGTTGCCGATCGCCGAGATCGTGATGAGCTGCGGCTGCGCCTCGATCGCGCGGAAGACGTTGTTCATGTTGTTCGTCTCGTCGACCAGGAGGTCGTCCGTGGTCTCGCCGAGCTGCGCCGCCTGGTCGAGGGTGGAAGTCGCCGCCGGGAAGGCGCACAGCAGCCGCGATTGCACCTGTTGGGTGTACCAGAAGGCTCCGGAGGAGGAGCAGAAGTTGAAGTTCCGCGCGATGCTGTCCCCCATCGCCGTGATGCGGAAGGTCCCGCTCTGGAGACGCGCGATCCCCTGGTCGAGCTTGGCGAAGCGGGGCTGACCGACCGGCGCCGTGTAGCCGGGAGTCGAAGGGGGAAAGCCGTCGGAGCGCGCCGGGCCGAGGCGCCATTCCGGGGGATCCAGCGGCTGCAGGACGTAGCATCCGCTGCCTGGTGAGAAGAGATACGCTCCCGCGGCGTCGGTCGGGATCGTGGTGTCGGTCACGGGTCCGGCGTCCTTCTTCCCCGCCAGCCGGAACGCGACTCCGGGAAGCGGCGGCTCTCCGGGGTCCTGGACGCCGTTGCCGTTCCGGTCCTCGAAGGCATGCCCGGATACCGTCTGAGCGAGAGCGGGAAGCGCCACGCAGGCGAGCAGCGCCGCCGCCGTGAGCCGGCTCCGCCTCACCGCTCCCTCTCGAAACGGCGGTGCAGCTCGTAGGAGCCCCCGGATCCGTCGGGTCCGACGGCGCGAATCGTCACCGTGCCCAGGAGGACGGCACCGGCCTCGGAGAGTCGGTACTCCTCGATGATTTCGTAGACTTCTTCGTCCGGCGAAGCAGCTCTCGTCCGGCAGACGGCTCTCACCCGATCATTCTCTGGGGCGATCACCATCTGCCGGATCTCGAGCGGGCGCGGGCCATGCTCGGTCAGCAGCGCCGGCCACGGCAGCGCGCTCGCAGCGTCGTTCCCCGCCCAGATCCGGCCGGTCAGACGGCCGCCGCTCACGAAGAACTCGAGGCGCACCGGCGCCTCCGCGGTGGCGAGGTTCGCCTTGCCTGACCCGTAGACCTGCTCCGCCAGCTTCCAACGCCCCGCCACCGTGGGAATGGGCAATCCGGCGAGGCAGAGCAAAGCTCCGGCGGCGAGAGCGCCGCGCAACTTCCTCGAAGTCATGGAAATCTCCGTCAAAGCACGAGGATGATACCTCCGCGGGGCTGGAAGAGTCGAGGCTCGTTCCGCATGCTCTCTGGAATATAATGCTCGGCCATCATGCGGCTCGCTCCCGGTTTTCGCCTCGGCCCCTACGAAATCCTCTCCCTCGCCGGCGCGGGCGGAATGGGCGAGGTCTACCGCGCGCTGGACATGAGGCTGGCGCGGGAGATAGCTCTCAAGGTGTTGCCCGAAGCTTTCGCGCGCGATCCCGAGCGCCTATCGCGGTTCGAGCGGGAAGCGCGGGTTCTCGCGTCGCTCAATCACCCCGGCATCGGAATCATCCACGGCCTCGAGAACATCGACGGAGTGCGGTTTCTGGTTCTGGAGCTGATTCCCGGCGAGACCCTGCAGGAGCGCCTGTCGCGGGGAGCCCTGCCGGCCGATGAGGCCCTGAATCTCGGCCGCCAAATCGCCGCAGCGCTGGAGGCGGCCCATGACAAGGGAGTGACCCACCGGGATCTCAAGCCCGCCAACGTCAAGCTTCCCGCGGAAGACAAGATCAAACTGCTCGATTTCGGCCTCGCGAAGGCCTTCAGCGAAGCGCTTCCTTCACGGGACGCAACGCTCTCCCCGACGATCACCAGCGGCGGAACGCGCCACGGCGTCATTCTCGGGACGGCCGCCTACATGAGCCCGGAGCAAGCGCGGGGGAAACCGACGGATCGCCGTACCGACATCTGGGCTTTCGGCTGCGTCCTCTATGAGATGCTCTCCGGCTTCAGGCCGTTCGCCGGCGAGACCGTCTCCGACACCATCGCCCGGATCCTGGAGCGCGAGCCCGACTGGAAGGCGCTTCCCCCCGCCACGCCGCCGAGGATTCGGAGCCTCCTCGGACGCTGCCTCCGAAAGGACGCCGACCGGCGGCTTCACGACATCGCCGACGGCCGCATCGAGATCGAGGACGCCCTGGCCGAGCCTCCCGGAACGAAAGCGGCAATCTCCCCGCTCGGCACGGAGCGGCACCGGAGGAAGTGGGTGACCTGGGGGGCAGCGGCTGTGACCATCGCGCTGCTCTCCTCCCTGACGACGGCAGTCCTTCTCCGGAAGGGCTCAGGCGGCTCATCCGACCGCCTTCGGCTTTCGGAGGTCGCCCGCCTCACGCACGATCCCGGGCTTTCGGAATGGCCCACCTGGTCCCCTGACGGCAGCCTGTTGGCGTTCGCTTCGAACCGCGGTGGCAATTTCGAGATTTACGTGCGCCGCGTGGACGGCGGGCAGGAAGTCAACGTCACGAACGATCCCTCGGAGGATTTTCAACCGGCGTTCTCGCCCGACGGCAAGTCGCTGGCGTTCGTTTCCACACGCTCCTCGCGCAGCAGCATGATCAAGATCGGCGGATTCCTTTCCTACGAGTTCCGGAAGTTCGGCGGCGATCTTTGGGTCGTTCCGGCGCTAGGCGGATCCGCCCGGCGCATCGCCCGGGACGCCAATACGCCGGCCTGGCATCCCGAGGGGACGAAGATCGCCTACGTCAGCGGCCTGGAGGGGCACCGCTCGATCCTTCAGGTCGCGGCGGATGGCGGCGAGCCGCAGGCTCTGCTCCCGGGAGCCGCCTCGCGCTGGGAGATCGTCCGTCTTCTCTATTCGCCGAGCGGCCGGTGGGTCTATTTCTCCACCTTCGATCCGGAGCGCGTGCTGGTCCTGTCCACCGCCGGCGGCGCGCCGCGCGAGATCGCTAAAGGGGCGCATCCCGCCTGGGACGGGCAGCGGCTGCTGTTCGCGAGCCGCGACCTGCGCGGCGGGACGCGCCTGCAGGCCGTGCCGATCGACGAGGCGCGCGGCGCGCCGCGCGGGGAGCCCCAGACGGTCGGCCTCATGACCGGGACCCTTCGCGATCTCGCGCTTCCTCGTGACGGGCGGCGTCTCGCCGTGACCGAGCTGGAAGGGGCGATGAACCTGACACTCCTGCCGCTTTCCGGCGACGGCGCTTCGGCTGGAGGACCGGAGCTGCCGCTCAGCCAGGGCCAGGTGGTGGACGGCCGCCCCTCGTTCTCCCCCGACGGCCGCTGGATCGCTTTCACCAGCGATCGCCTCGGCAAGCAGGAGCCGTGGCTCCTGCATCGCGAGTTCCGCAAGCTGGAGCGCCTCCAATTCCCCGGCGAAGACCTCGGCTCCCTCGGCATCCGCTGGTTCCCGGACAGCCGCGAGTTAATCACGACGCGGATGTTCGACGTCGCCGCCGGCCTGAGCTACTCGATCTGGCGCGCCGCGGTCGATGGAAGCCGATTCGAGGAGATTCTTCCCCCGATGTCCTGGGCGACGGAGGTCTCGCTCTCGCGCGACGGAGGGACGATGGTCTACACGAACCGGGATGCCGGGGGAAGCCAGCTCTACCTGTTCGATCTCGCCACGCGCCGGTCGACGCCGCTCACCTCCACGCCGGGCGACAAGGCGGATGCGGTTTTCTCACCCGACGGACGCTTCGTCGCCTTCACCTCCAACGTCACAGGGGCCAGCCAGGTCTATCGCGTGCCGATCGCGGGGGGTGCGCCGGAGAGGATGACGTCCGGCGACGAACGGATGCGCCATCTTTTCTACTCGCCCGACGGCCGCTGGCTCTACGTCCAGCCCAGCCACCGGAACATCTGGCGCCTGCCGGCCGCCGGAGGAGCGCTGCAGCAGGTGACGCGCTTTCCGGAATCGGACCTCTTCCTCGAAGAGCCCGCCATCTCTCCCGACGCCCGGATGCTCGCCTACTGCCGCAACCACAGCGCGTCGTCGCTCTGGCTGCTGACCCTCGCGACGCCGCCCGCGCGCTGAGCCCCGTGGCGGGGGCTCCCTCGGGAGGCCGCCCTCCGGGTTCCTCCGTTTTGCGACCGGGCAGTCCGGGAATAGGATGGCGGGCATCCCGGCGATTTCGACGCAGTGACTTCATTCACTGCACAGGAGGCTCGCATGAAAATCGGCATTCTCGGATCGGGCGAGGTGGCCCGGACGCTGGCGGGCGGCTTTCTCAAGCATGGCCACGAAGTGATGATGGGAACGCGGTCGCCGGCGAAGCTCGTGGACTGGGCCAGGGAGAATCCGGCCGGGCGGGTCGGCAGGTTCGCCGAAGCGGCCCGCTTCGGGGAGGCCATTGTCCTGGCAGTGAAGGGGACGGCGGCAGCCGACGCGCTGCGCGCCGCCGAGCCGCCGAACCTGGCCGGCAAGCCGGTCATCGACGCGACCAACCCGATTGCCGAGGCGCCGCCCGTCGCCGGCGTTCTGCGGTTCTTCACGACCCTCGAGGACTCCTTGATGGAGCGGCTCCAGCGCGAGTTCGACGGCGCCCGCTTCGTCAAGGCCTTCAACTCCGTCGGCAGCGCCCTGATGGTGAATCCGCAGCTCCGAGGCGGACCGCCGACGATGTTCGTCTGCGGGAACGACGAGACGGCGAAGAAGATCGTCTACGGAATCCTGGAGCAGTTCGGCTGGGAAGCCTGTGATCTAGGCGGCGCGGAGGCGGCCCGCGCCATCGAGCCGCTGTGCATCCTCTGGTGCATCCCCGGCTTCCTGCGCAACGATTGGCGGCACGCTTTCAAGCTGCTCGCCTAGCCCCGCGGCTACCCGCCGCTCAGTCGGCGTTCGATTGCGAAATCTTCCGGATGACGTCGGCCGTCTTTTGCGGCTCGTTCAGGCGCGTGGCCAGATCGGCCTGGGCGATGATCCCGACGATGCGGTCGTCCGCGTCGACGACGGGGATGCGGCGCAGCTGATTCTCGCCCATCGCCTCGAGGGCCTTCTGGACGTCGTCGTCGGCGCGGCACGTCACCAGGCGGCGGGTCATGACTTCATCGATCTTCGTCGTCAGCACGTCACGCCCTTCCGCCACCATCTTCACCGCCAGGTCGCGGTCGGTGACCATGCCGATCAGTCGGCGGCTTTGCTCGCTTTCGACGATCGGCACCGGACCGACGTCCTCCCGCTTCATGATCTGAGCGACCTTGCTCGCCAGATCGCCCGGCATGCAAACCACTGGATTCTTGGTCATCACTTCATGGCATTTCCTCATGCTGGTCTCCTTGAGATTCTGCAGATTCTGCAGGGTCGTGGCTTGAAATCCCGGCCGTGGCTTGCCATTTTTTCCGCTCCTCAAGCCCGGGCCGGCGGGGAAGATATCTTCTTCTTTCATCCCGCCTTCTGAATCCTCTCCGAGACGATTCTCGGCCAGCATACGGTCGGGACCCATGGGGCATAACCCTACCTTAACTATCTCCTCACGGTCTCCCGCGGCCGGGAACGGCTCCGAGGGCAGGGTAGGGTTTGACCTTATGGGCCGCCGGCGTTTTCCGGCTGATACTCGCCGAGTGTGAAGCGAGGACCACGGCGAAAGGAGAGACTCGATGAGCAATATGGGGCTGCTGTTATTGATCGTCGTTCTCCTGTTGTTGTTCGGAGGCGGCGGCTATTACTGGAGTCGGCGGTGGTAGGTGTTCGCCGCGAGAACGCGGGGCCTCCCGGGCAGCGCACGGCAGGCCCCGTTCCCGGGGAGTTACTTCAGCTTCTCGCCCTTGAAGGTGTAGGTCCAGACCTCGCCGTTCAACTTCGTCCAGATCCGCTTCCCTTCGATGGTGTTCTCATGAATCGTCCCGGTCCACACCGAGGTGCCCTCCGTCGGGCTCGACTGTTCCGTCTTGAAGGTCCACTCCTTCTTGTCGGACTTCTCGACAGTATAGGGAGAAGCGTCGAACGCTCCGAGCGAGTCGGTGAGGGTCACCTTTCCGTCGGCGAACGTCATCGTGGGCTTGAACTCCTCCGCCCCCTTCCCTTTGGCCATGTCGTCCGGATGGGCATGCAGCTTCCAGCTCGTGCCGTCCAGGACCGCGACTTGATGGCCCGCCATCGCGGCGGTCGAGGCAAGAATCATAAATGCCGCAAGCCAAGCGGGATTCCTCATGCAAACCTCCTTCGGATCGAAAGTCGGTGCGGTGACCGCGCGGGGTTGTCGGCCGCCGCCCCGGCAGGATTCGGGGTTCAGGCATGCACGATACGGCAGGCACCTCCGAACGACGATGGGGTCTATACCCCATGGCGTTCACGCTCGCCAGTCGGAGCCGCGCCCTTTGAACCGGTTCTCAGGCCCGATCAACGGGCGGAGGAGTCCCTCCGCCCTCACGTCCCGGCGTCCCATGGAGCGGGACTCGTACGCTCATGATTTGGAGGAAACAATGAAAGCTCGGACTCTTCTCCTGGTGCTGGCACTCGGAATACTCATGGCGGCCCCGGCGCACGCGGGAATCCAATCCGTCGGCAGCCCGGCCGCGGCGGCGCTCCAGACGCTCCGGTTCGATCCCGCCGGCGCCTGGAACTCCCCGTTCACGCTGGCGTCGATGCAGCAGCAGCCGGCCAGCGATCCCCCCAAGAGCGTCGACGTCGACATCGACGTCAACCGCCACGAAGGCAGAGCTTGGTACCTGAATCCGGTGTGGATGGCGATTGGCGGCCTCGGCTTGGCCCTGGTCATCATCTTGATCGTGATGGCCGCGCGGGGAGGAAGCGGAGGAACGACGGTGGTCCGGAGCTGACGGCCCGATTACCGGCCTGAGGACGTCCGCTTCCCAAGGGAAGCGATCGACGCCAACTCGGGAAGATCGGGATCGGCGTCGCGCCAGGCTCGCCGCGCGGCGTCGAGCGCTCGATCGGCCCCGTTTGGATCGCCCTGGTGCCGCAGAACGAGCGCCAGGGCGAGGTGGCTTCCACCGTAGGCCGCGTCATGGTCGAGCCTCTGCTTCGCCGTGTACTCGGCCAGATCCCAGCGGATCTTCCGTCCCGGCCGGAACCGGAGAAGCCATGAAGACCGTCACGGCCAGGATCGTCGCGACAACGGTTCGGATCATGGCGCGTCCTCCGTTTCCCGAGAGGCATCGAGCGGCCCGGCCGTCACTTCTGGAGATACTTCCAGTTTCGGACTTTTCCTTCGGCCATCCAGGCGACGGCGGTCTCCAGCCGGCGCCGGCGCGTCGCCTCGGTCTTCGCCTCCGTCATCCACTCCACGTATTCCCGCCGGTGGCTCGGGCTGAAGCCTTCGAAGATCGTCCGAGCCTTGCGATTCTTGCTCAGGGCCACCTGAAGGTCTTCAGGGACCCGCAGCGAGCGCCCGCTTTTGGGCTTCGGGCGCGGCAGCTTCACCCCGGCGTCGTTCAGCGCGACGGCGTCCTTGACGTACCGCCTCAGCGCCTTCTCGCCGGGCAGGTCCGATAACGACGTGATCCGGCCGAATTCCCCCATCGCCGTCTCCCGGATCGCGGCGCGGCCCTTGTGCTTCTCCGCCAACAGCGTCCCCTTCCAGAAGCCGAAGGCGCAATGCTGCTTGAAGGAGGCCATGCTGCAGAGGATCCCCTTGTGCATGAAATGGGGAAAGCCCCATTTCAACGTCTCGTCCACCTCGGGACAGGCGGCATGCACGACCTCGCGAAGATGATTCAGGATGGGGCGGGCGAAAACGGCTGACTTCTCGATGTAGGCGTCGACGCGCGGATCCTTTCGTCCCATAGGGCGCTCCCTCTCCGATCGATGTGGGTCCGACCTCTCCGCGTGGTGCTCGGCTCGACTCGTCAAGCAGGCTGCCCCGGGCGCAGGCTCAAGACGCCCGTCCGGTTTGCGCCGCGAGCGCTTTCCGATGGACCAGATCGGCGGCGGCCACGTCTTCCACGGCGACCCCGACCGATTTGAACAAGGTGATCTCCTGATCGGAGCCGCGCCCCGGCCGGGTCCCGGCGAGGACCTCACCGATCTCGGCGAAGACGCTCCCGGCGGCGATGACGTCGCCCGACTCCCGTCCCGCCGCTTCCCGCGATTCGACGTAGAGGCGGGCGGCGCGCAGCGCGGCGTCGTCCAGCTCCCTCCAGTCGGGTCGGCAGGCGCCCACCGCGTTGACGTGCGCCCCGGGGGAGAGCCAATCGCCGCGCAGGACGGGCTGCGTCGAGCTGGTCGCCACGACGACCACCTCCGCGCCGCGGACCGCCTCCTCCGCCGTCGGCGTGGCGCGGATGCCGTGGCGCGCCATGAATGCGGCGCCGCTCCGGGGGCTCCACACCCGGACGTCCCGGAACTCCCGGATCAAGCGCAGCGCCTCAAGGTGGCTGCCCGCCTGGACTCCGGCTCCCAGAAGCGCCAGGACGGAGGCCCCGGGACGGGCCAGGCACCGCGTGGCGACGGCGGAGACCGCCGCGGTGCGCATCTCGGTGATGAGGCGGCCGTCGATCACAACGAGCGGCTCCCCCGTCTCGGGCCGGAAAAGCAGAATCACCGCGTGATGCGTCGGGATGCCGCGATTCCCTGGATAGAACGTGACGAGCTTGGCGCCGAGGGCGCCATGATAGGCGGGCATGCTTCCCAGGAATCCGGCGTGCTCGGCGACGTGCAGCACCGTCCGCAACGGCTGCACCGCCCTGCCGCCGGAGAGGCCGGACAGGGCGCGCTCCATGGCGGGAATCAGATCCTCCATTCGGAGCAACCGGCGCACGGCCTCTTCATCGACGATCATCGGAAGGATCATCGGCGTCACTTTCCCTCCGCCACGCCGAGCGCCTGGTAGAGCGCTGAAGACTGGTACACGACCCCGTCCTTCACGACGGTCTTCACCCGCCGGAGGTCGCCGACGCGCCGGGAGGGATCCCCGTCGATGAGAATCACGTCGGCGAACTTGCCGGGCGCGATCGATCCATACCAGAAATCCCGGTGCATGACCCGGGCGGCGCCCAGCGTCGCAATCTGCAGGACCCGCGGTGCCGGAATGCCCGCCTGCTCGTAGAGCTCCAGCTCCCGGAGCAGGGAAAAACCGGCGAGCGAGTCGGTGCCCGCGACGATGCGAACGCGAGCGTCGTCCAAGGCTTTGGCCATCCTCAACATTTGGCGGAAGGAATCCTGATAGCGCCGGTCCATGCCCTCCGGGACCGCCAGCCCTCCGTAGAAGAAGCCTCTGCGGATCTGCGAGGGCACCCGGTCGGCGACCTCCGCGAATCCCGGCGCGACCTTCCCCGGACGGGCCGTGAACATCCCTTCGAAGACGTTGAGCGTCGGATCCACGACCGTCTGGCGCTCCCGGAGCAGGCGGATCAATGCCTTCACCGGTGAGGAGTCGACGTCGATTCCAGCGCCGCGCGCCGCGACGGCCGTGAAGCGAGCCGGCGTGCGGGTGTCCTTCACGTCCGGCATGAAATTCAGGAAGATGAAATTCATGTGCTGGATCTCGTCGGCGCCGGCGCGCACGAACTGCTGGGCGTTCATGAACGCCGGCACGTGTCCGCTGACACGCAGCCCGCGACGTTTGGCCATCACGACGATCGGCGAAACCAGCGCCGGCTTGATCGAGCTGTAGATCTTGATCTGGGCGTAGCCGAGCGTGGCGTATCGATCGATCGCCTCCCGAGCCTCCGCCTCCGAATCGGCGAAGACCTTCGTCGGCGCGGCGTAGGGGCCCCGTCCGTCCAGAATTCCGGCCATCAGCACGCGCGGCCCGATTTCGGTGCCGTGGTCGAACCGTTCGCGCAATGCGAGGAGACGCTCGCCGTCGTTGCCGAGATCGCGCACCGAGGTCACGCCCGCCCCCAGGTGGAGCAGACCGTCGTTCGGCTGCAGATGAACGTGCATGTCCCACAGACCGGGCAGGAGAGTTCGGCCGGCCGCGTCGACCACCTCGGCGCCCTTCGGAAGGACGACCTTGCCGTCCGCTCCGACAGCGGCGATCCGCTTTCCCTTGATCACGACGGTGGTCCCGGGACGCATGCTCGCCCGAGCGCTGTCGAACACGTTGGCGTGGACGAACACCAGAGGCCCGGCCGGCCGGTAAGCCAGCGTCTGCGCCAGCGTTTCCGCCCGCCGTTCGTCAAATTCATCCTGCGCCGTCGCCAGAGCCTCGACCGCCGGTTCCCAGCCTTCCCGAACGACGGCGAGCCAGCTGCCGTTCACCACGGCAAAGAACTTCCCGTCCTGATCGAGCCAGAGGGGGCTCGGCGAGAAGTCGAGTCCGGTTATGGCGAACTGCACGACGGTGCGTGACTTCCCTTCCACCTCGATTTTCAGCTCACCCCGCTTGTCGATGGCGGCATTGCCGGCGGGCAGAAGGGGAAGGCGGCCTCCGGCGGCCAGCAGCGCCCGGGCCAGAACGGCGCTCTCTTCCGGAACCCCCGAAAGGCTCACGTAGAATGCCTTTCCGGAGATCTCCCTCTCACCCGCCTCGGCGCGGTTCTTCCAGCGGGCCTTGCCTTTCGCCCGGTAGAAACGCTCCTGGACGGGCGCCTTCAGGTAGTCGTTTCCGGAATTCTCCAGTCGGACGGGAAGACCGTTTTCGTCGAGGACAATCTTTTCATTGACTTGCGGACCCCGGCCGCGGTCGTTGTATTCCCAGTACAGACGAAGGCTGCCGTCCGGATTCACGGAGGAGGTCGCGAAGCCCGCCTTGTTCCCCGCCAGCAGGATCGTGTAGCGGACAGAGCGCGCCTTCCCCGGGAAGCCAACCGGCGGTGCGGACGCGGCCGCCGCGACCACCATCGGCAGAACGACGATCCACGCCAGCCTTTTCATGCTCAGCCCCTTCGCCGTCGATTCAAATGTACATCTTCAGCCGCGGCCACGCCTCGCGGATCGACATTTTGGGACGGCGGGCGATGGAGACGTCCAGGCCGCGCTCGTAGGGCATCGACCAGGGCGAATCGGTCTGCCCGACGATTTCGATTTCCTCGAAAAACTCCGCGTTGTCCTGGCGATCGCCGCCGATGATGATGAGGACGTTCCAGTCGTCGCCTCCCGGGCCCCACAGCCAGTAGCTGTTGTGGCCGCTCAGCGCGCGCGGCAGGCCGAGCCGGCGGCCCAGGACGTCGATCGCTCCCGCCTCGCCATAGTTCTGGCCGAACACGCGGCAGTGCCGGCGCTCGTCCGGACTCAGCCGCCGGTACGCCTCGGCCACGAGCTGAGTCATCTGCTCCCATCCGAACATGTCGGCGTAGTGCTGGGGCAGCGGGCCCATTCGATGCCGCTCCTCGGTCTTGGGCGACAGTCCCAGCGCGGACTGGTATCGCACGAAGGTCTCCACCGGCAGGATCGGCAGCGCCATCGGCAGGGCCACGAGCCCCAGCCCCACGACCAGCACGGCCAGCGCCGGCCGCATCCACCGCCGGCCCGCCGTCGCGGTCACCCCTTCCAGGGCCACTCCTCCGAGCGCCAGGAGCATCGGATAGGCGACCGCCAGATAGGAGGCGCGGCTCCGGCCGCCCGCGACGAGCAGCGCGAGGACCGCGAAGTAGATCCACACCAGCGCCCGCCAGCGCCGCCCTTCCCGGGCGAAGAGACCGAAGAGGATTCCGGCGATCCAGACCGGCGCGGCGCCCGGGTTCATCTGGAGAATCTGCTCGAGCAGGAAGCGCAGCGGCGAGACCTCCGCCATCTTCTGCGTCGTGGCGTTGTGCATGAACTCGAGGGTCGGCCATCCGTGTCGCGCTTCCCAGAGAACGTAGGGCAGGAAGATGACCCCGGCGATCCCCCCCGCCAGCCACGGCCCGATCGTGCGAAGCGCCCGGCGGTGCGGCGTCAGGAGCAGTCCCGCCAACAGGCCGGCGCCGAACCAGAGCATGCTGATCTTGTTGAGGAGTCCGAGCCCCGTCACCACCCCCAGGACCACCCAAGGTCGCGTTCCGCCACCGTCGAGAGCCCGCACTAGCGTCCAGACAGCCAGCGTCCAGAACAGAACGTCGAACGCGTTCATGGAGTAGTACCGATCTTGGCCGAGAAACACCGGGGCCATCAGCGCGCCCAGCGCCGCGAGGCCCTGCGCGAAACGCCCGCCCCCGAGCCGGCGCGCCATCAGACCGACGAGAACGATCGTCGCCACGCCGGAGAGGACCGGCACGATCCGCAGCGCCGCCAGCGAGTCGCCGAAGGCCGCCCGCACCGCTGCCAGCACGGCGATGGAAAGCGGCGGATGATCCACGTATCCCCAATCGAGATGCTCGGTGCTCGCCAGGTAGTAGAGCTCGTCCCGAAAATAGCCGTAGTGATTGATGGCGGCCAGGTGCAGCAGCAGCTTCAGCGCGGCGAGGACGCCGAGAGTTCCCACCGCCAGTCTCGGCTCGGGGCTTCGCTGCATCCTAGTTGCCTCCACGCCAACAACTCAGAGCTTCAGAGAGGATCGGCGCCTGGCCTCACGAGCGGCTCTTCAGGATGGCGGTGAGGAGGTCCTTTTTTCCCGGGATTCTCTCCAGGCGCGGATACTTTTCCCCCTCATGGTAGTCGAGGGAGTAGGCGCGGATGAACTCGCCGTTCTCGAGGAGAAGCTCCAGGGGCTTCGTCGATTTCTTCGTGGCGGCGACGGCGGCGCGGAGATTTTCCGTCGACCAGTCCTCCGACCAGCGGCGTCCGTTGACGGCGAGAATCTTCATGTCCGGCCCGACCCCCGCGTGGTGGGCGGGCTTGCCCGGAACGACATCTTTAATGGTGCCGTCCTTCGCCACCACGATTCCGAGGGAGGCGCTCAGGTCGGTCTCCTTGTCGTTTTTCTCATAGGCCTTCTGGAGAGCGGAAGGAGTTCCGGCAAAGGTGAGACGCCAGCCGCTGCGCTCCAGGCCCTGGGTCGGAGGATGGGGCGAAAGCGATTCCACCCGATCCCGGAAGAAGGCCGCCCAGTCGTAGGGAGCCACGCGGTTCAGTCCCGCCACCACATCCTCAGCGCAGGTCGTCGTCGAGGAGGGCTCTTTCGGGAACGCGATCGTCGCTGGATTCGTGATGCTCCAATCCGAAGTGAGCCACACCATCGCTCAGCGCGAAGAGAAACCGGTAGGAGCGGTAGTGACGCGCGCCGAAGAGCGCCCCGGCTTCCGCGACGAGACGGTCGTACGAGGCGCGTGTCTGGGGAGGGACCTGGAGCGCCTCGTCGCTCTCTGCGGCCATCTCCACGAAATGAGGGACGGCGCTTCCCTTGCCGATGGGCAGCTCACGGAAATGAGCCCCGCAGATCACGGGAGAATCCACCAGCGTCTCGAGCGAGACGGCCTCGAACAGAGTCCTGCGCCCGGAGGAGGAGGCCACCGGCAAGGAGGTCCCCAGCTTCCATCCGGCGGGAAGAGTCAGGCTCGCCTGATAGAGGAGGTCCCGGACCGGAATCCCGGCCGGATAGACGAGCACCTGGTTCCAGTTGATCGTCGCCAGCTCGGAGGTGGAGGAAGCGGCGGAGCTGAATCCTTCCACGGAGGAAGGCGGGAGGAGAAAGTCGAGGGAGACCTCCAGCTCCGAGGCCCCGGTCGGAACTTCGCAGTGCAGGGTATACATCTCGGCATCGTCCCGCTTCCAGTCGACGCTCTTTCCGCCCGCCGCGAACTTCAAGCCAGCCAGATCGGTGACGGGACCGGTGGGCCCGTGCTCTCCGGGGATCCATTTCGGGTAGTTGAGCGTCACGGCGCCGGGCTGGACGGGGATCACCAGTTTCGCGTGGAGGATCTTCCGCCCCACTTCGGAGGCATCGAGGTCGAGCCTCACGGGACGCGCCGTCTCGGCCGGACCAGACGCCGCCGTGAAGGAGCCGGCCCCGAACACCCACGCCAGGCCCAGGACGACCGGATGGAGCCAGGATCTCATCAGAGCCTCCTGAGGGGAATCATGATTTGGTTGGCAAGCCGGGTCCGCTTCGGGGAATGCCCTAGCGGCCCCCTACCTTATAACGGGTGGCCCCGCGGAAAGAAATGTCCCGAGCATTTCGCCCCTCCCGGCGAGCCTTCCTTTCTGATACCCTTCGCCATCACGCAGGTTGCACAGATTGTTGCCAGGGCATCCCGGTAGATCGCCGCGCGTGAAGGAGGAAACCCCGTGCCGCCGCGAGCCCAGACGCCTCTCGTCTTGATCGCCGCGACCCTCCTCGCTCTTTGCTTCGGGGCGGGCGCTCGGCCGCTGCCGCAGGGCCCATCGGTCTCCGGCGCAGCGCCGGCTCCAGACGGACGAGCCTCACACGGGCTCAGCATGGAGGAGCTGCATCGGAACGGAGGCGTTCCGTACGGGTGGAAGTTCACGCTGCCGAATGGGGACGCGGAGCAAGGCCGCCGGGTATTCGCCGACCTCGAATGCTTCAAGTGCCATACCGTCGCCGGAGAGAACTTCCCGCCCGCTGGAGTGGATCCGGAAAACGCCGGGCCCGAGCTCACGGGGATGGGCGGCCATCATCCGGCGGAATACTTCGCGGAATCGCTCCTCACTCCCAATGCCGTCATCGTCAAGGGGCCCGGGTACGCCGGTCCCGACGGGCGTTCGATCATGCGGCTTACGCCGATTCCTTGTCGGTCACCCAGCTGGTCGATCTCGTCGCTTACCTCAAGAGTCTCACCGCCGGCGGACCGCATGGCGGCGCCGCGCCTTGCCACGATGCCTCCCCCTGAGCGTGACGGGGACGGCCGGCGCTTTCTTGACCGCCCATGCGGAGGGAGATGACGGATGCCTCGAGACGGACGATTCGGGAAAGCCTGCGCGCCTTGGATGGCGGCGCTCCTGCTGGCGGCTCCGATGGCGGCCTCGGCCCATGAGACGCAGAGCGTCGCCGCGTTCCGTCTGACCATCGGGTGGGGCGACGAGCCCGTGTTCAGCGGGCTTAAGAACAGCGTCGAGGTCGACGTGGCCGACGCTGCCGGCAGGCCCGTCACGGATCCCGGGGGCTCCCTATCCGCGGAGATCTCCTTCGGCAACCAGCGGATCGTCCTGCCGCTGCAGCCGGCCGGCGAGCGCCCGGGCAAGTTCCGCGCCTGGCTCGTGCCCACGCGATCGGGCAGCTACACCTTTCACATCACCGGGAGCTTGAAAGGCCAGGCGATCGATGCCACGTCCACCTGTTCCGACCGGACGTTCGATTGCGTCGCCGACGCTTCCGAGATTCAGTTCCCGGCGAAGGATCCCTCGGCGGGCCAGCTCGCCGAGAGGCTCGGCCGGGAGCTGCCGCGGGCGCAGCGCGCCCTGGACGCCGCCGCGAGCGCGCGCACCCTCGCGATCGTCGGGATCGCCGTCGCCGCGCTGGCTCTCGTCGGCGCCCTAGGGCTCGGCGCGCGAAAGGGCCGGAAGGGCGCCTGAGGTGGGGTGTCGCCGCGTCGTTTTTCTCGTGCTCGCCACGCTCCTGGGCGGACCCGGCCGCGACGACGCTTGGGCGCATGCGGGACTCCGACTCTCCGATCCCCTCGCGGGGGTAACGCTGGGCGACACGCCGAAGGCCGTGCGCTTGTCCTTCACGGAAAAGCCTGAAGTGTCGCTGTCGGTCATTCGCGTCCTGGACACCGACGGTGTGGCCTACCAAATCGGCCGGCCCGAACGGATTGCGGGTGACCCCCTTTCTCTTAGCCTGCGCGTCCGGCACCTCGATCGTGGCATCTACACGGTGAGCTGGCGAGTCGTCTCCGCCGTCGACGCCCATGCGACCGCGGGGGCGTTTACCTTCGGAGTTCGCGTCGCGCCCACGGGTTCGGCTGCTGCGGCGCCGACCATGAATCTGGCCGCCTCTCCCTTCGAGCTGCTGGCGCGCTGGATCCTCATCGTCGGCCTGGTCGCGCTGCTCGGGGCCGCGTCGGCAAGTGTGGCGCGCTTCGGCGGGCGGAGCGATCTGCCGCTGGCTGCCGGCGGATGGCTTCTCGCCCTGATCGGTCTCGTCCTGCTGGCGGAAGCGCAAAGGCGCAATGCCGCGGCCCCGTTCGCCAAGCTCCTGAGCACCTCCGTCGGGCGGGCACTGATCGGGCGGGCGATCGCCCTCGGCGCTGCGGGATGCGCGCTCCTCGCGGCCCGATGGGTGGCGCGGTTTCGTCGGACCGCGATGGCGGGAGCTGCGCTCTCTGCGCTCGCGGCCGTGGCGGTGCACGTCGCCGCCGGGCATGCCGCGGCCGGTAGTTGGCTGCCGGTCGTGGGCGTGGGCGCCCAGTGGGCGCACTTCAGCGCGGCGGGGATTTGGCTCGGCGGGCTGGCTGCGCTGCTGCTCGGTGTCCGGGGCGCTCCCTCGGCAACCAAGACGGTGGCCGTGCGCCGCTTCTCGAACATCGCCGCGGCCGGTCTGTTCGTCGTGGCCACGACGGGGGTCGCGCGGACCCTCGGTGAGCTTGCGTCGTGGCGGGACCTTGTCGCCACCGGATATGGCCGGGCGGTGTCGGCCAAGATCGCATTGATCGTCCTCATCGCCGCGTTCGGCGCGCTCAACCGCTGGCGCAGCGTGCCCGCGGCGGCGACCGACCTGAATCTCCTGCGCCGGTCCGGAAGCGGCGAGCTGGGTCTCACCGCGATGGCGCTGGCGGCGGCGGCCGCGCTGGGTACCCTGCCCCCTCCGGCGCGATTGGCCGTTCCGCCCGGGCTCTCCGTCGCGGGCGCCGATTTCGGCACGACGGTGCGCGTTCGCCTGACGGCTCCCTCCGACCAGCCCGGCCCTAATCGCTTCACCGTCCATGTAGACGACTACGATTCGCAGACCCCGGTGCGCGCCCGGCGCGTGAGCCTGCGATTTACGCCCCTCGACGACTCCGGAGTCGAGTCGACGTCCCTGGCTCTCTTGCCGGGTCCCGGCGATTCCTACATTGGATCGGGTGGCAATCTGTCGTTCGATGGCCGCTGGCGGGTTACGGTGCTGATCGAGCGCACCGGAGACTCTGTTGAGGTCCCGCTGGACGTCGAGACCCGCATCGCGCCACGCTCCCTCTCCATTGACCGCCTTCCGGGCCGGGCTCCCACATACATGCTGGAGCTGGCGGGTGGGCTCGTGCAGATTTCGCCTGAAGCCGAGCACGCGGGCCGGAGCAAGGTGACCGTGACCTGTTTCAACCCGCTCTCCGAAGAACGTTCGATCGAGGAGATGGTCATCACCACTGCCGCCGGCGAGGGCCCCGCGCGCCAGCATCCGGTGCGACGCTTGGGGCCGGGGCGGTTCGCCGCCGAGATCAGGCTCAGTCCGGGCCGGAACAGGATCGCGGCCATCGCAAGAGCGAGCGACGGAACCCGCCTGCGTGCCGTGGTCGATCTCGACGTGCCGCGCCACTGACGGGGACCTGCGCGGAACGCACGCGCTCTGCAACCCGAGTCCATGCTGCCGGGATGGAATTTTGCAGTTGACTTCCCTCCGGTGCTGACGTATTAGAGGGTGCGCTTTCTCCCGGTTCAGACTTTCGCGCCACCAGCTTTCTCGCAAAATTTGACCATTACCTGACTATCCGTCCAGTCGCTTCTGCGGTCGGACGAATTCACCGGCTCCCATTGTGACGATCCGAGGCGGCGGGACATAAGACATAAGCGAGACTGGCTAGAGACGACACATGCGCAGGAGGGGATGATGGGGACCTATGTTTGGCAGCGGCGCGGCCGGTTTACGCTCGTCGCTGCGGGGATCGTCGTGGTGCTTCTACTGTTGGTCGGAATACGTTTGATCGGCCCCGCGATGGCGACTTCGGGCGGCGATCCATACAGCGTCCCGCTTGCCACCGACACGAACCCGGCCGCGGACATCTTTGAAACCACGATCATCGCCGACGAGGCGACCGTGGACATCGGCAACGGTGTGATGGCGCACGCCCTGACCTACAACGGGACGCTGCCCGGCCCGGAGTTCCGGCTCAAGCCCAATGACACCGTGATCGTGCACTTCGAGAACCACCTGGAGACTCCCACCGGCATCCACTGGCACGGCATCGAGCTGAGCAACGCGAGTGACGGAACGCCCCTGACCCAGAATCAGGTCCCACCCGGTGGGAAGTTCCTCTACAAGTTCAAGGTCACGCGGCCAGGGATCTTCTGGTATCACCCCCATCACCACTCCTCCACGAATCAGGTCTTCAAGGGGCTGTATGGGCCGATCATCATCACCGACCCGAACGAACCGGCCCTCATATCCGGCGGCGTTATACCCGGTGCGTCCCAGACCTTGACGTTGGCGCTCAGCGACGTCACGGTGTGCAAGGCCCAAGGGAGCAACGATACGGCCACCTACGACGGCAATACGCAGCCGCACGTGGCCCTCGCCCCCGGATGGGCGCAGCCCAGTCCCACGCCGAAGGATCTCTGCGAGACTTCACCGATCGACGAAGAGGGAAACCCTCGCGCCGCCTTCGATGAGGGGGATATCCCGAACATCCAAACCTCCGCCCCGACGGGGAAGCCGACGAACGAAGGACAGACCGTCCTCACCAACGGCAAGAACGTCGGGGGACGGGCGGGAAATCCCGGGGCGCCCGGGGCGTTGGATGCCGGCGCGGCGACGTTCGACGTCCAGGCGGGCCAGGGGCTTCGCCTGCAGATCGGCAACACGGCGACGATCCGGTTCTTCCGGCTCCGCCTGACCGGCACGGTCGGCGGCGTCGACGGGACGCAGATCCCGCTCATCCGAATCGGCGGTGAAGGGGGGCTGCTTGACAACGCCGTCGAGCAGGGCGGCGTGATTCCGCCCGGACCTTCGCCTCCCGGATTCGACTTCAAGTACGACCTCGGCGAGATCCTGCTCGACCCGGGCAGCCGGGCCGACGTCGTGGTCGCCATCCCGCCGACGGCGACCGGCGACTTGACGCTTTGGACGGAAGACTTCTTCCGCACCGGCGGCGCCGGATGGGCGAAGCTCCCGACCGTCCCCGTGATGCACCTGCACGTGACCGGAGTGGCGGGCTCCACGTATACGATTTCCGACGGCACCGCGCTGCGCGCATCCACCGGGGATACTGTCCCGGCGCTGGGCGCGGCGACCGGCACACTCCTCGACCCGAGCCTATTCGTTCCGCCCAAGGAGGGATTGGCGAGCCAGGACATCCAGCTCACGAACAGCGCAACCGGCGGCTTCGGGGTCGACACGGTGATCGGTTCGCACGACTTCTCGGGCGACTACACCGTGGCGCCGCGCCCCTGCATGACCGTCGCGCCGTTCACCTGCACGGCGCGCTACGCCAAGCTGAACGACATCCTGGAGCTGACCGTCACCAACAAGACCGGGGCGCATCATCCGTTCCACCTCCACGGTTTCTCGATTCAGCCGCTCGACCTCACGAAAGCCGGGTCGCCGACCTACACCTGGCCGTACCATGAGTTCAGGGACAACGTCGACGTGCCCGGGGGGTACACCCTGAGGTTCAGGGTCAAGCTCGACGACCGGCCTCTGATGGACGGCACGACGATGGGCGGCGGGCTGGGCCGGTGGGTCTTCCACTGCCACATCTTCTTCCACGCCACCTTCGGAATGATCTCCGAATTCGACGTGGTCGATGCGACGGGCAACGAGCGGCCCTATGTCAATGCGGACGCGGCCGAGGTGGCGGTCGACGAAGGCCAGACCGCGACGATGAGCGGGACCTACACGGACCCGGATGGGGATGTAGTGACTCTGACCGGACCGGCGATCGGCACCTTCACCGACAACGGTGACGGGACGTGGGACTGGAGTTACACCACGACCGATGGGCCGGACGAGAGCCAGATCCTTTACGTCACGGCGGATGACGGCCTAGGTCACAAGGATCAGGTCTCCTTCCAGCTCACGGTCAACAACGTCCCGCCGACGCTCACCTTGATCACTCCCCCGACGCCGCTGACTGGCGCCCTCTACGCGCTCGGCTCGGCGAACATCGAGGTCAAGGCATCGATCACCGATCCAGGCACCGCCGATGTCCTGTCGTGCAGTTTCAACTGGGACGATGGCACTTCTACCGTCAACGCCCCGGCCGGCGGGTTCTGCGACGCGCTCCATTCGTTCACCCAGGCCGGTGTCTACACCGTAGTTCTGACCGGCTCCGACGACGACGGCGGCTCCGATTCGGAGAGCATCCTGATCGTCGTCTACGATCCGACCGCCGGGTTCGTCACCGGAGGAGGGTGGATCGACTCGCCCCCCGGCGCCTATGTGGCGGATCCATTGCTCGAAGGTAAGGCGATCTTCGGCTTCGAGTCCAAGTACAAGAAGGGCGCCACCGTGCCCATCGGGCACACCGAGTTCAAGTTCCAAGTCGCCGACTTCAGGTTCGAGTCGGACTCGTACCAGTGGCTGGTGGTGGCCGGCGCCAAGGCCCAGTACAAGGGCGTAGGCACGGTCAACGGCGCCGGCAACTTCGGTTTCCTCCTCACCGCCACGGACGGCCAGATCTCCGGCGGGGGTGGCATCGACAAGTTCCGCATCAAGATTTGGGACAAATCGGCGGGCGACGCGGTGGTCTACGACAACGTTCTTGGCGCGTCGGAGGACATCGATGTCGCCAACCCGCAAGCGATCGCCCAAGGGAGCATCGTTATCCACAAGCCCAAGTAAGCTCGGCGGCCGCGCAGGGCGGGGATTTCCCGCCCTGCGCGGCGCACGCGCCGGACTCTTCCCTACCCCGAGCCGTTTTCCTCTCAGAGTCTTGAACGACCTCATTTGATAGATAGTGCGCGCCTCCCATCGAGTTCCCTTTTCTGCTAACCTCTCCCCCGCACGTCCGGCATTGGCCAACCCGCCTCTGCCCGACAGCTCTCTCTCACCGATGATCCTCGCTCAGAACTCGACGGCGCTGCTGGAGAAGAAATGACCCTCCTCGCTGGTACGCGGCTCGGTCCCTACGAGATCGTCGGCCCCCTCGGCGCCGGCGGGATGGGCGAGGTCTACCGCGCCAAGGACACGCGCCTGGGGCGGGAAGTCGCGATCAAGGTGCTTCCCCAGCATCTGACCGACTCGCCCGAGGTGCGCGCCCGTTTCGAGCGCGAGGCGCGCACCGTTTCGAGCCTCAATCATCCGCACATCTGCACGCTCCACGACGTGGGACAGGAAGGGACCACCGACTACCTGGTCATGGAGCTGGTCGACGGGGAGACGCTGGCCGCGCGCCTCGAGCGGGGTCCCCTCGCCGTTCCCGAGGTCCTGCGTCTGGGAATCCAAATCGCCGATGCTCTGGACCGGGCCCACCGGGCGGGAGTGGTGCATCGCGACCTGAAACCGGCCAACGTCATGCTGACGCGATCGGGCGCCAAGCTGATGGACTTCGGGCTGGCCCGGGCGACGGGAATGGCGGGACCGGCGGGCGGCAGCGGTCTAACCAGGACGGCGATGGCCCCCTCGCCGACGATGGCCCAGCCGCTGACCTCGGAGGGATCCCTCGTCGGCACGTTCCAGTACATGTCCCCGGAACAGCTGGAAGGCAAGGAGGCGGACGCGCGCAGCGACCTTTGGGGGCTGGGCTGCGTGCTCTACGAGATGGCCACCGGACGGAAGGCGTTCGCCGGGAAGAGCCAGGCGTCGCTGATCGGGTCCATCATGAACGTGGAGCCGCCGCCGATTGCCGAGATTGCGCCGCTAGCGCCGCCGACTCTGGAGCGGCTGGTGCGGGCGTGCCTGACCAAGGACCCGGACGAGCGCATCCAGACGGCCCACGACGTGCGGCTGCAGCTGGAGTGGATCCGCGACGCCGGATCGCAGGCGGGCGTGGCGGCGCCGATCGCGGCGCGCCGGCGGAGTCGCGAGCCGATCGCCTGGGCGATGGCCGCGGCGGGACTGGCGGCCGCGGGAATGTTGCTCTATCTCCGCCTGACCGCGCCCCACCGGGAGGAATCATTCCAGGCATCCATCCTGCCGCCTCCCGACACGCATTTCATTCATTATTCGTCCGTCATCAGCATCTCGCCGGACGGCCGCAACGTGGTTTTCATCGCTGCCGGCGAGACCGGCAACCACCTGTGGCTGCGGCCGCTCGGAAGCGACGCGGCGAGGCTTCTGCCGGAAGGCAACCTCGGCGGAGCGATGTTCTGGTCTCCCGATAACCGCTACTTCGGCTACGCCACCCTCGGCGGGAAACTGAGAAAAGTCGCCGTGGGGGGAGGCGCGCCGACCACGATCTGCAACCTGAAATGGGCGCGCGGCGCCGACTGGGGCACGCAGGGCCGGATTATTTTTGCGCCGGCTCCCGAAGGTCCTCTCTTTTCCGTGCCCGCGGCCGGAGGGGAGCCCTCTCCGGTCACCGCTCTCGACGCCGCACGGCATCAGACCTCCCACCGCTTTCCTTCCTTCTTGCCGGACGGGGAGCATTTCATTTTCGCGGCGCTTCCCGGCGGACCGGGCGGGCTGGACCTCTTCGTCGCGTCGCTCAAATCGAAAACGGTCAAGAAAGTCATGATGGCGGACTCGGCGGCGGTTTATGCCGAGCCGGGTTACCTGATCTTCGCTCGGGAAGGGAAAATTCTGGCCCAGCCGTTCGACTCGCAGCGACTCGAGCCAAGCGGCGAGGCCGTGGTCATCGCCGACGCGCCTCCCCCCTCCGAACTGGATGCGGAGCCGGTGGCCTCCGTCTCGGACAACGGGCGGCTGGTTTTCCTGCGAGGCAGGGTCCCGTCAACTCGCCTGGAATGGATCGACCGCAGCGGCGCCGCTCGGGGCACGATCCCGCTCCCCGCCGGACCCTGGAAGATGTTCGCACTGTCTCCCGACCGCAGGATGGCGGCGTTGATGAACGGGACCGATCTCTGGCTGGTCGACCTGCTGCGCTCCATTCCTACGCGCTTCGCCCCCACCTTCTCGAAGGAGGCGAACGTCGTCTGGTTCGACGACAGCCGGCGAATCGCCTTCTCCTCCAATCGCAGCGGTCGGGCCGAGATCTACCTCGGCAGCGCCGACGGTACGGGCGAGCCCGAGATGGTTCCCACCACCGACGCACAATTCAAAACGGTGTGGGACGTCTCTCGGGACGGCCGAAGGCTGGTTTTTGGGATGCTGGGCAACAACACTTCCTGGGACCTGTGGACTCTCCCGCTGGAGAAGGGCGGAAAGCCTCAGCCCTACCAGGCGGGTCCGGGACAGGAATCGCACGCGCGGATTTCACCGGATGGACGGTGGCTGGCCTACGACAGCGATGAATCGGGACGGCTGGAAGTTTACGTCCAGTCGTTTCCGGTGCCGGAGCGTAAGACGCGGATCTCCGTCGACGGCGGCGACACTCCGGGATGGACGATGGCCGGAAAGGAGCTGCTTTACGCCAAGGAAGACACCGTCATGTCGGTGCCGATCGGCCAGGGCGCGGCTCTCGAGCCCGGGGTGCCTCGTCCTCTTCTGACCCTGCCGGAGGGGACGACCGGAGTGGCGGCGACCGCCGATGGAGAGCGCTTCCTGGTGACGGCCGGCCCCGACGCCCAGCGCGACATTCGGGTCATTTTGAACTGGACCACTCTGCTCAAGCAGTAATCTGACGCTGCCCCCATCGCGCCAAAGGGCTTGCCGCCGCGCTTTGCCGGCACTCGAGCGACGCCGGCTTGCGCTTCCGATCGCCAGTCGAATATTTTCTCCGTCCGGGCGATTCTGTACGAGATGCCCGCCGGCCGCTCCAGCGTGAAACCGCCGACTACCCGTGAGGACGGCCTCCGGGTGCTTTTGGATCGCTTCTCCCGGCGCGGCGGCGACGTCTGGATGCTAGAAGGTTTTTGACGCGGGGGCAGCGCGGGGGCAGCGCGGGCTCGGCGGGTTCGGGGTGTTTTCCCGCCGCCGGAAAGCTGCTATTCTTAGGCCCACGGTGGAGTGATGATAGCCTCCAGGACGCTGACTGGTCTCGTGCGGCAAATCCGGCGGACCCAGAGGATCCGGAAATCGGACCTCGTCTTCGGCGACTGCCTCATCGTGAAGACTCTGAACTCTTCCTATCGGATCGTCAGCCTCGGCAACGAGATGTTCCGTGTCTCCGGAGGGTGGTTCGATCGCGCCGGCGTCTCTCCGGTGACCACGCGCATCAACGGCTGCACCTGGGGAGGAAGCGCCATCCACACCGATCTGGCGGCCGGACAGGGGCTATTCCTTGAATTCGGCAATCAGGTCCTCACCACGCGAATCCGCCGGTTCCGCGTCATCCGCTCCGACCAGCCCCGTTCAATCCACTAGTGTTGCGTTTCGGAAATCATGTTAACACCGAGGTCGCCGAGGCGCCCGGATCGCAAGGCGCGCCAGAGCGTCGCGTACCCAAGGCGGTACGCAAGCGAGGCGCAACGCGGCGAGCCGGGATGGATCGGGGGCC